>WJLY01000141.1 GCA_014728245.1 Candidatus Effluviviaceae Genus IV sp. | reverse complement strand
GACCGCGTTCGCGGCTACGACGGAGCCGGCGAGGCCGCCGCGAGGCGCGGCGTCTACGTCGAGGCGGCGCGCGGCATAGTGAGGGCGGGCGCCATGGCGACGCGCACAATGCTGGACGCGGCCTGCGAGGACGGGCGCGCGACCTCGATACGAACGACCGGACACCACAGGACGCGGGGAGAGCTCTCCGGCGAGAACGCGCTCCGCGAGGAATGCGTGGCCGCACGGCTGTCGGTGTCGCTCGCCCCGTGGGCGAGTGTGGGCGCTTCGGCCGGTTCGGTCTCGTACTCGCCGGGGCTCGCGCGACGCGATGAGGAACGGCAGCGGTTCCGCTTCGAGGGCGAGGGGCTGCAAGCCGCCTCCGTGGATCTCTTGCTGGCGCGGGACGACTGGTCCTGCGGAGCCGAGGCTGCGGTGACATCTGCTGGAGGTCGGGCCTTCCTCATCGCCGCCAGGTTCAGCGGAGGACGTCTCAAGGGCAGGCTCGGCTGCGGCCACATGTCGCGGGAGTACTGGTCGCCCCACGGCGGCGGGCTGCCGGGCGTATCGGGCGGCACGAACGGTACCTCTGCGTGGCTGGAGCTGGAATACCGCCCGACCGGTACGCTGCGGGCGGCCGCGGAGTTCCTTCTCACAGGGCGGCCGTGGAGGTCATACTACAGCGAGTTGCCGGACAGGAAGGAACAGATGCGAGTACAGGCCGAGACGCGGGCACCCGGGCTCGGAACGCTCGAGCTCGAGTTTCTGACGCGGATGAAGCTCAAGAGCGACGACGCCACAAGAGAGGTCGCCGTTTCACGAGGCAGACTCAGCCTTCGCACCTGCGGGTCTACGCCCGCGGTGCTCACGTTTGTCAGGAGCTCCTCTCGCGAGGACGAGGTGGAGACCGGAACGCTCACCGCTGCCGGACTGCGCTGGGAGTGGACAACGGGGGAACGGTCGCTCCTCTCGGCGGGCGCGACGTCGGTCTCCGCGTCGGGAGATCCGGACTCCGCCGTAGCCTACGAGCCGGGGCTGCCGGGGAGATTTGCTCTAGCCACCTTGAACGCCTCGGGAACGCGGTGGTATATTCGTTTGAAGACGGCGGTTACCGACCGCGTCGGCGTGACCGGCAGATTGTCGGGAGGACCGGCGCGCGGCCAGTTCGGAATAGGAGTCTGCCTCGATCTGAAAGGCTGATGATGGAAGAGACCACGACTCGAGAAGGCGCGGCGCGGGAGGCGCTCTCCGAAGAGGGGCGGACCTACGCCCCTCACGAGGCGGTGATAGAGGCATCGCGGTGCCTCATGTGCGAGGATCCTCCCTGTAACGTGGGGTGCCCCGCCGGAGTGGACGTGAGACGCTTCATAAGGAAGATCCGTTTCGGCAACTTCAGGGGCGCGGCAAGGCTGGTGAGGGACGCGAATCTGATGGTGGGCATCTGCGGCAGGATCTGCCCCCAGGAGATGCTCTGCATGGAGCGCTGTACCCGCGCAGCTCTCGATACGCCCATCGACATCGCGGGGCTCCAGCGCTTCGCGGGCGACGTCGAGCTCGGCGAGACCGCTCCTCTGCCAGAGATAGGGCGGCGCGAGGGGCGCGTGGCGGTCATTGGCGCCGGGCCCGCCGGGCTGGCAGCCGCCGCGGAGCTCCGGAAGGCGGGCCTCGAGGTCGTGATCTTCGAGCGGTCGGAAGAGCCGGGGGGCGTACTGACGCGCGGCATCCCCCCGTTCAGGCTCGACCCGGCCTTCACTGAGGGCGAGCTTGCCTACGTGGAACGACTCGGTGCGGATCTGCGGCTGGGCGAGGAGGTCGAGGATCCGGTGTCGCTTCTGGATGGGGGCTTCGATGCCGTCTTCGTCTCCGCCGGGCTCTGGCGGTCCCACGCCGTCGGGCTCGAGGGAGAGACCCTCGACGGAGTCATGCTCGCGGGCGACCTGCTCACGCGCGTCGCCTCGGGTGACCGGCCGGACCTGGGCGAGCGCGTCGTGGTGATCGGCGGCGGCAACGTTGCGATGGACGCCGCCGCCACCGCGCTCAGGCTGGGAGCGGAGCGGGTCTACGTGTGCTGTCTCGAATCCCGGGAGGAGATGCCGGCCTTCCCTTCCGAGGTCGAGTCCGCCCAGAGCGAGGGGATAGAGTTCCGCACGAGAACGAGACCGGTGAGAATACTCGGAAAGGACGGCGAGGTGGTCGGCTACGAGGGCGCAGGCATCCGCTGGAAGCAGCCGGGGCTCCTGGTCCCTTCGAACGCTGAGGATGTGCCGGGGACAGAGTTCAGGATTGCCGCCGACTCCGTCGTGGAGGCGATCGGGCAGGGAGTTCTCACCGAGTTTACCTCGCTCGACCTGTCGGACCGCGGCCTGGTCAGAGTCGACCCAGAAACGATGGAGACGTCCGTGGAGGGCGTGTTCGCGGGCGGCGACATCGTGAGCGGGGGCGGCACCGCCGTCCAGGCGGTCGCCGACGGCAAGGGGGCGGCAGAGTCTATCGTGGCTTACGTCGAGGGCATTCACGAATCCTCAGGGAGTAACATCGACGAAGGAGCTCCCGGGAATGAACTGAGCGTTTTCGAGGGGCGCGACGCCGAGGACAATAGCGAGGAACGACGAGGAGGTGGACGCAAATGAAGAAGCCCGATCTTGCGGTCGAATTCTGCGGCGTCCGCTTCCCGAATCCGTTCGTGCTCGCCGCCGCGCCTCCGACCGACAGCGCAGAGATGATCGCTCGCGGTTTCGACGCGGGCTGGGGCGGCGCCGTCGTCAAGACGCTGGGGCTCGAGCACGTGGACGTGAGCCTGGTGTCTCCGATGATGGCGGGACTCAGTTACGAGGACAAGAACCTCGTGGGCCTCGAGAACATCGACCTCATATCCGACCGCGACATACGCGAAGTGCTCCCCGAGGTGGCCGATCTCAAGCGGCGGTACCCGGAGCAGGTCCTGATCGTGAGCATGATGGCGGGCGAGAAGGAGGAGTGGGAGGAGATCGCGCGGCGCGTCGAGGACGCGGGCGCGGACATGATAGAGTGCAGCTTCTCCTGCCCGCACGGGATGCCGGAGAGAGGCATGGGCTCCGCCGTGGGCCAGGACGCCGAGCTCACTTACGAGCGCGCGAAGTGGGTCGTCGACGCGGTTGACATTCCGGTCCTGATCAAGCTCACGCCGAACGTCACGGACATGCGGCCGATCGCGCAGAAGGTGAAGGAGGCGGGCGCGGCCGGGGTCACGGCCATCAACTCGGTGAAGGCGCTTCTCGGGTTCGACCTGGACACGTTCGCCCCGCTCCCCTCGGTGTGGGGGAAATCGACCGCCGGAGGGTTCTCCGGCCCGGCCGTCAAGCCGATCGCGCTCAGGTTCGTGTCGGAGGTGTCGAAGGACGTCGGGATACCGGTGGCCGGTGTGGGCGGCGTGGTCACGTGGAAGGACGCGGTGGAGTTCATGCTCGCCGGCGCGGGCGTCGTACAGGTCTGCACAGCGGTGATGCGCTACGGGTACGACATCGTTGAGGAGCTTGCCGAAGGTCTCGAGATCTACCTCTCGGACAAGGGACTGACTTCGCCCGCGGAACTCGTCGGCAAGGGGCTTCCGAATCTTGTCTCGCACGAGGAGCTTTCGCGCGAGCACGAGGTCGTCGCGGACGTGGACGAGGACCTGTGCATCGGGTGCGGCGCGTGCGTTATCGCGTGCCGCGACGGGGGGCACCAGGCGATCGAGTTCAGGGGCGAAATCGAGGCGTCCGGGGAAGCGCCGGTCGTGGAGTGGGCGGAAGGCGGCAAAGCCGGACAACCCTCCGGCGCGCAGCCCGTCGAAAGCGGGTGCTTCGGCGCCGGCGTCATTGCGGGCGTGCCCCCGGAGCGGATACCGGTGGTCGATGATGAGAAGTGCGTCGGCTGCGGATTCTGCAGGACCGTTTGCCCGGTGGCGGAATGCATCACGATGAAGGAGCGGGAGGTGAGCGGGGAGTCGGCCGATCCTGCTCGAGCGGGTTGACAGGACGACGGGCAGAAATGCCTGCAAAGTAGTGCATGTGGTAGGAAGAGCCCGGGCCTCACGAGAGGCGCCGGGCTCGTTGCATGAGGCCGGAGCCGCACTTGGACATGTCCACATATCACAACTTGTGGTTTGCTACGCTCGCTATGCCCCAGACGGTTGCGCCGTGACGGAAGTTCACATTATTTAGTTGGCCCTGCTCTTGACATTTCGCGTACCGGGCAGTATACTTCGAAGGCCGTCGTGACCCAGGACATGCCCCGCTCCACGCTCGGTTTGTCACCGCACGATGGTAGCGTACGCAGGACCTATAGGACAGATGAATAGAAAACGGGCGGCTGGGATCGCTTGGTGAGCAGTCCAGCCGCCCGGGCGAGGAACGAGTGTGTGCGCACTTGCGTGTACACGTGCCCGTCCCTCTGTCTCTGGAACCTAACCGTTTGAGTGGTGCTCGTCAACTGGAAGCAGAAGCGAGCCGGACAGTGGGAAGGAGGGATGCGATAGCGGTTTGGAAGTGATGTAGCGGCAGACGCGCGAGCGTCGAGAGCGGGCCGCAGAGACTCGGTACGAAGCACTGTCATTTTCCAAGGAGGCGCTGAATGTACCGCAGCGGCATGGTAGTCGTCCTCGCGCTGTTCGTGGTCGCCCTGGCGGCGACTGCAGGCGGACAGACGGTGACCGACTACGGCAAACAGACGAACCCGCTGTCCGGCCCCTCGCCAGCCTACGAGATCAGATACCTGAGCGTGACCGGCGCAGGCACGGCGGGCGATCCTTACGTGATGTATCTCGAGGACAGAAACAACAGCTCCGCCTTCACGAGGGTGGTCTCGACCGGTGATCACACTCAGTTTCCCGCCACGGGAACCGTCCTGTCCGGCTACGACGGGAATTGCCATCCTACGGTCTACGAGATGTCTCCCGGCAACTGGATCATGTACACGAACGGTTGCCCCAGCACGAGCTACTACAACCTGTCGACCGACGGTGGCGTCACGTGGTCGGGCGGCGGCAACCTGGGGCTGAACACCGACAACGGAGCGGGCATCGCGGCCGTCTACGATGATCCGGTCGGTGGAAAGGTCCACTTCTGGTACCAGGACGGCGGCGGCAACCTCCTCTACTGCAACTCGGGTTCGGCGACCGGCGATGCGAGGTACTACTCGCCCGACCCGACAACGGAGAAGGTGGCTTTCGCGAAGACCGAGGCCGGTGTTTCCAACGGCTTCACGCCCTCGGGCGGGGTCGTCAAACTGCCGAGCGGCGACTACGGTTTCTTCCTCCTGGCGCAGGACGACTCAGGCGTGCAGCTGGCGACGTCGCCGACGCTGGACGCGGGCGCCGGCTCGTGGACCTTCCTGTTCGACCACTCCAGTCCCTTGATTCCCAAGACAGACGCCTCTCTTTCGCCTCCAAGGCTGAGCCTGAAGGAGTGCTCGGTCACGGACCTGGGGGGAGGGGTCTACGGAATTCACTACGACGGTGAGTTCGACGACGGTTCCGTGGGCGACGAGGACTACGGGTTCGCGACGGTCGACATGACGCCGCCCGTGCACAACGTGACCCAGGACACCTACTACTGGACGATTCAGGCAGGCATCAACGCGGCCAACGCGGGCGACGTGATCGAGGTCGCCGCGGGCACGTATGCGGAACGCCTCACGATAAACAAGGACATAGATCTCAGGGGCGCTCAGTATGGAGTCGATCCGACGCCCGCAGGCGCGCGAGTCGACCCGAACGCCGAGTCGATCATCACGGAACTCGGACTTGGAACGCCGAACCCCGACGTGCTGATCGAGGTGACTTCAGCTGCTACGGGAGCGAGCGTAGATGGTTTCACGCTCAATGGGGATCCCACGAACTCGACGGCCGACACGTCGACTCTCAGGATCTGGGCTGACGATTTCACCGTGAGCAACAACATCATCGATGGGCGTTACTGCGTTCTCTTCAAAGGCGGCGACGGCATCACGGTGAGTCAGAACGACATGACCGGAAACAAGAGCGGAGTGACGATACAGCCCGGTGTCTCTACCGACGCGACGATCGCGGGCAATGTCATCGCGCTCGGCTCCCTGCCCGCCGGTGACGAGTCGGGCGTCTACATGACCTCCGTGACCGACATCAGCGTGACGGGTAACACCGTCAGCGGCTTCACAAGCCGAGGCGTCGGCGGAAGCAACAACACTCAGGTGAGCATCGCGGGCAACACGATCGACTCGAACCGCGACGGCGTCTCGATGTGGGGGAGCACGACGTTCCTCACCATCGACGGGAACGACATCACGAACTCGACCCGCTACGGCATAAACGTCAAGGGCCAGGACATCGACATCACTGGCAACGTGTTCGCGGGATCCGACATCGGTGTCGGCATCGACAAGCACACGCTCACTACCGAACGCGTGACGTTGACTGACAACGATCTCTCGGGCTGCCTGACCCAGGGGCTCGAGGTGACGACCGCCGTGCTGGAGACCGTGGACGCGTCGGCGAACTACTGGGGCTCGACCGATCCAGCAGCCGTCAGGGCCGAGGCGAATACCGGCGCAGGCGTCGACTATACGCCCTGGCTCGGCGGCGGCACCGCCGGTTCACCCGGCTTCAGCGGCGACTACTCCGAACTGTGGGTCGACGACGACAGCGAGCAGAGCGGGAGCGCAGGTCGGATCAACGAGGGCATTGATGTTGTGTCCGGGAGCACGGTCCACGTCGAGGCTGGCACCTACAACGAGAACGTCGTGATCGACAAGCCGGTTGATCTGCTTGGCGAGGACGGGGCGGTCATCGATGGTACCGGCCTCACGGACTCCGGCGTCTTCATCGACTCAGGTGACGTGACGCTCGACAACTTCGAGATCAGGAACTTCGCGTTGAGTGGTCACTCGTCCGGTGTGCTTCTGTGGGTCGATG
>WJLY01000140.1 GCA_014728245.1 Candidatus Effluviviaceae Genus IV sp. | reverse complement strand
TTCTTCTTCGTTTCGTGTCCTACCTTCTCCTTGCGGTACATGCGAAAGACCCCCTTCTCTCGTGGAGCGACTATCGGCCCAATCGCTCCCTCATGGAGCGAGCGTCGGCCGGAACGCTTCCTCATCGGGCGTGAGCCGGTCCGACAGTCTTCTCATAGAGCGAGCGTCGGCTTGACCTTCACTTTGCCCGTCGGCTGCCCGGTCACCTCCAGCTCGTGCTCCTGGTTGATCAGAAGATCGCCCTCTTCGCTGTACACCATGACCCTGAGCCGGTCGAAGTACCCCTCTCTGTCCTCGTAAGGCACGAAGCAATCGACCGTGTAGTCCTTGCGATAGATGATGTGCCTTCCTTCCGAGTAGTCCGCGGGCTCCCCGTCCACAAGCTCCGTGTCCCATGGGAAAGCCCGTATGCTGCTCGCCTCGCGTCCGGAGTAACGCGCTGTCACGAACACGTATGCCCGCGCGCGCTCGAAGACCTCGTTCTGATTCCCGAACTCGAGCGTGACGTGGATCCCGGTGTCGGGAACCTGCCTCCACTCGTACGAGATCCCCTCGAGAGTGATGACCGGCTTCTCCTCCGGTTCGTCATCTTGAGAGGCCAGACCGCGTGCCCTGGCGGCGTCGGACGCCGTAGGCGACTCGGTCGTCCGCGCGGCTCCTTCGCCGCCGGGGGAATCGGTACGCGCGCTCGTTTCCTCTGCCTCGCCGGCGCAGCCGAACACCGCGACCGCCATCACTGAAACGGCAACCAGGAGCGCCCTAGTCACGATTGAGACCACCTCCTCCCTCGGTCTCGTGGCCCTGTTGAATTGCTCAACGTGCGCTCTTCCGAGCACCGTCCTCCACGTATTCGACGACCCTCAGGTTCAGCCTATTCGCAGTGCTCAGCACCGCAAGCGACAACCCCCCTACGCTCCCTTCCCCAAGCGCGCTCACGTCCAGCGTGATATGAGTGGCGTCAACGCCTGCGCGACCCTCCGTCGGATCGACAGCATACCAGCAACTTCCTGTCCACATTTCCACCCACATATGATACGCGAACGCTCCGTCGAAGTGAACCAGACCGACAGCCAGCCTGGAAGGCAGTCCGACCGCGCGAGCCATGGCCGCCGCCAGAACGGCGTGCTCGCTGCAGTCGCCCTCTCCTGTCTCGAGCACCTCGGTGGCCGACGCGAACGCGGTTCCGTACCCCCTGTCGTGCACCAGACCGGCCACTGCGCGGGAGATCCCCTCCGCCATCGCCCGCGGGTCTCCCTCGGCGCCCGACACCGCGGCACGCGCAGCGTCCGCGATAGCGGGAGCGTCCTTCTGCAGGAGAACGTTGGCCTCCAGGTATTGCGAAGAGACGCGCTCGTTGGAGGCGCCGGAGCCGCATCCGGCGGTTCCCTCACTACTTACGACGCGGAGTAACACGCCGCGTTCCGTCCTGCCCACGATCTGCTGCCTGCCGCCGGTGACCGCGACCTCGTCCGGGACTCCGGAGTCCAACCAAAGCTCGTAGAGCGCCTCTTCGACGAGCCAGGGTCTATGGAAGCGCACGTTCGACTCGATCAGGGTCTCGGCGGAGATGTCCGGTGGAGTGAACTCGCGTTCAGCCTCGCGCCGGCTGGTGCGCCTGGTCACTACGCCCAGAGACTCGAACTCCTGCAGCCACAGAGCGCCGCTCTCGCTCAACCACTCGTCGACCGCCGCCCCGTCATAGACGTCCGGATAGACGCGGATGTGCTCCGCCGCAACAGGGCCGTCGGCCGTCCGCAGCGTGTCCGGCCCCACTACGCAGACCGAGCAGGTCGTGACCGCCTCGAAATCCGGGTCGAACGTCGCGTAGGAATAGGAATCTCCCGGGACGAAGCCTCGCTCGACATGCAGGCGCTCGACCGCCAGAGGAAAGAGAAGCGACGTTTCGAGTTCATGCTCGGCGCTGTAGTCCTCCCTGCCCGTCGACTTCGAGATCAGAAGCCTATCGGTCTCTACGGTTACGCTCAGCTCGATCTCCTCCCCCCGCGCGAGCCTCCGGACCGACGTGTACTCGAGCGGCTGCCCGTTCGCGGTCTCACGCCAGACGTCGCTCTGGCTCAGTACGACCCGCTCGCCGAATCTCCTGACGGTAACCGTGGCGAGCGACGTCGTCACGAGACTGCCGTCGGCAGCGGTCTTCACGGTCTCGTGGATCACGCCGGCGCGCAGCCCCGCTATCGAGGTCTCATACCAGGCCTCGCGCCCGGATCCTGGCAGGGAGTCGGCGACCGCGGGTAGAAGAATTGCGAGCAGCACCGCCGCATACGCGACGGCGTCGCCCCTCAGGGGAAAGCGGAACAGGCTTCTTGAAAAGACACTTCTGCGGCTCAAGCTGTGGCTGACGCGGGCTGTGAGCCTCGGGCGGGCGTCTACGACTTACCTTCCGCCTTCAGCTCTTCCAGACGTTCTTCGAGAGCGCGCTGCTGGCTCTCGAGATGGATGAGGTCCATCTCAAGCGAGCGGATCTCCTCGCGAAGCTCCTGCGTTTCGTCCATCTGGAGCTGGGCCTTGCTGCCCTTGAGTATTTCCTCGGTGTTCTGGATCTGGCGCTCGATCTCGACCAGTTCCTTCCTGATGAGCACCGGGTCGTCGGGGATGTCTCCCCCGCCCCTGGAGCCGGCGCAACCCGAGACGACCGCGCACGAGACCGCGACGAGGACTGCGATTGCGAAGACCCTTGCTGGATACCTCATAGTACCTCCCGTTGTGCGGGGTTGCGCCTCAAGCGGGCCGCCCGTCCGGGCCCCGCCAACGCTACACGGGCGGACGCGGAGCGCCAGGCACGGAACTTGATGGCTCATTCTAGGCAGGCGCACGAAGAGGTGTCAACGGGTTTGAGCCCCGCTTCTTGACACTTGGTGCCGCGCGTGTCAGAATTCAGAGTGTAGGCAGGCCAATCGAGACGAGGGACGACGTGCAGGACTGGCAGCAGTTCGAACCCGAGATAGCGCGCATAGCCGCGAAGCTGACGCCCGACGAGATGCTGCAGCAGGATCTCGCTCAGGAGATGCGCATAGACATCTGGCGCGCTCCGGAGGGAAAGCCGCACGGCTGGTATCTGTCGAGCGCTCGCTGGAGCGCCCTGAAATTCATGACGCGCACCGCCATAGACTGCCCCGATGAGGATCTGGACCGTCAGGTTGTCTTCTATGGCGTTCTCGGTGATGTCGACCCCGAGGTGTTGAGGACGATCCCGGTCGAGTGGCATGAGATACTTCTGACCTCGCCGATCGAGATGGAGGAGCAGGCGTTCGCGCTCTCGCTCGAGGTCAACGAAGCGATGTCGCTGCTCACGCGGCGCCAGCAGGAGATCGCCTACGCCCTGGCTCAGGGGTTCACGCAGGCCGAGGTCGCCGAGGCCCTTTCGGTCTCCAGAAGGACGATCGCCAACGAGCTGGTCAAGATACGAGCGGCTCTCAGAGATGTCGAAGAGAGCCTCTATCCAAGGGCCTCATGAGACAATTCTGAGCATCGCTCGGCTTGGGAGAGAAAGAAAATCGCCCCGGAGTCGAGATTTCTTTGCACATTCCGGCCGGGTTCCCGGTATTAACATAGTGAAGGGGCCAGAAGGCCCCTTTTTCTATGCTCGGTCGGCAGGGTCCCGCAGGGGACCCTGCATCTGCATTCGCTGGCGTTGACGATCAGTTGTCGGCGCCCGGTACCCCTTCGCCCCAGATACCGACGAGCTCCTCCCGCTCCTCGTCACCCAGGATCGTGTCTCCCCGTTCCGCCGGCCCGGGCGATTGCCCCTCGCGCACAAAGAGCGACACAACGGCGTTCAGCGCCCTCTCCAGCGACACCCTGTCGGACACCACGATCGGATTCGCCGCGCGATCTCCCGGCGCCACCGTGAAGCTGCCGGCCGACGCCGACACTCGAGCCAGCCTTCGCCCCTCCAGCTCATAGGTTATGCCGCCGTCCAGCTCCGACTCCACGATCCGGCCGTCCAGCCCATCCACTCCCGATCTGAAGAGCCCGAGCAGACCTCGAACCGACTCCGACTCGATCTTCTCGTCGAGCGAAGGAGTCGTGGCTGTGGTGCGGTCCGGCTCGGTGGCCCGTTCCCCGGCCGGCTCCGCCACCGCGGCGCGCCCGGGCGGCCAGGTTTCCTCTGCGGCCTCCTCACGGGAGGGCTCGGTCGGATCTACGCCTGTCCTGTCCGAGTCGTCCCGTGCATTCTCCCGTGGCGCTTCCGCCGCGCGTCCGAGAGCCCGTTCGGCCGCCGAAGACCCGACTTCCTCCAGGAAGAGCTCGCCCTCTCCGTCGATCACGAAGTACTCCGCCCGGAGCAACCTGACCGCGACGCCGTCAATCATCTCGAGAGAGCGCAGCGCGCCTCCAGGGTAGGTTTCCGCGACGAACACGATCTCCGGAGAGGAGGCGCTGCGTACCCCGTCGCCGCCGTACGCCTTGAGGAAGAGCCGTTCTCGTTCTCTCAGCCAGTCCAGGTGCTCGAAGACGCGCGCCGGCACCGCAGCAGCGTCGTCACCTACGATGTCGACGAAGATCGGCCTCCCCTGCTCGTCGGCCATGAGCAGGTCTACGCCGCTCTCGCCTCGCGCGTCAGCGTCCACGACTACGGCGCCGTCGCGGATCTCGGCCGATCTCTCGCCCAGGAGATCCCTGATGGTCGCCGCGTCGGGCAGCGGCGCCCTCTTGATTCTTCTCTTCATCTTCCGTCACTCCAATCAGGCCTGTGAGACCGAGCCTCCTGTGGAAGAGGCGGACCCCTCCCCCATTGCCAGCGCGTTGGATGCTATCTCTCTCAGGAGGAGCGCGGACGTTGCGTCCGGCCGCGACCTCACCATTGCTCCCCTCTCCCTCTGCAGCGCACCGAGCCCCGGCTCACGGATGACTCCACCGAGGAAGACGAGCTTCATAGACAACAGACGTTCCGCGGCCACCTGCATCTTCGCGTGAAACGCCCTGGCGTACGACGTGCTGGAGACGCGATTCACGACCAGCCCCGCAGAGGCGAGGCCCCCGGCCCGCGAGAGAGCGGCGAGCGCCGTGTACGCCTCGAAGAAACCCCTGCGGCCGGGACGGGCCACGACTATGAAGTGGCGCTCGAGCGCCGTCCCCCCGGCGATGCGCGCCGCCGCCCGGAGCGAAGCGTCCACAACAACGAAATCGGTTGCGTAAGACTCGCCTGACGCGAGCTCTACCCTGACGAGAGGCGCCTCCGCGGCAACGCCCTCGAAGGCGGCACCGTCCGAGGCGCCATCGACGATCAGAAGCCCCGAGTCGGCCAGCGTGTTGGGTGCGGGAGTCCCGTCGCCGGTCAGGGGCGAGAGGTAGTTCCAGGAAGGAAGGCCCAGGTAGAACCTCGCGTTGGGAACTCTCGGATCCGCGTCGTAGAGCGCCGTCCTGCCGCGCCCGGTCATGGCCTGAGCCAGATTTACGGCTATTGTGGACTTGCCGGGGCCGCCGTCCGCGCCCGTCACCACGAAAACGCTCGACGACTCCACGTCCGGGCGCGCCTCGGCGGCCTCCGGCGACGCCTGCATCCCGCCGGAGAAGAACAGGTGTGATACATCCGCCAACGTCTTCGGAGATCTGCTGCTCGAATCCTCGCTCATGTCGTCCCGTCCGAAGATCTATGTGGTCGCGCGTCCGCGCCGGCGCGCCCTGCCGTATCGCCCCGGTCGCCGCGCGTCGCGCGCCTCGAGCCGCCGGCCCGGCGCGCGTCCTTTGCTAGTCCCTCCGATAGACCTCGATCACGCAATCCTCGTTGGGCGTGGTCCTGTTCTCGTTGGCCGGGTCGGGTCGCCACGCTCCGTCTATCACGTATTTGTAGAGGTGCTTGCCGGGCGGAAGCTCGAGCGTGGCGTGCCACACTCCGTTGGCGTTCCGCGAGAGCTCGACCCCATGCTCGCGATCCCAATCGTTGAAGCTGCCCACAAGCTCTACGTGATTGGCCTCCGGCGCAACCAGGGAGAACAGGACGCCGCCCTCGACGAAATGCGGACCCGGCTGCGACAGAATCCACTCGTCCATCCCGGGCTCCAGCCGCGTGGCCTCTTCCGCTTCGGTGATCGGCTCCTCTACCTCGACCCTGTTCTCGTCCTCCTGTACCTCATACGCCAGATCGCGGTAGTCGCGCGCTCCCTTGCAACTCCTGGCGTAGTGCGATATTGCGACGCCCCAATTGGCCGCCTCTCGAAACCTCACGGTGTGCCGTATCACGGTCGAGTACATCTCGCGGCCGAACCTCGTCTGCGCTTCCTTCAGGAACTCCTTCGCGAAGCGGGTCCGGCGGTCGAACATGGTGAGAAGAACACGGACGCGCTTCCGCATGCCGAGCTGCTGCCTGACCAGTCTGATCGTCTCGATCACCTTCACCGCTCCGTGGAGCGAGTAGTAGGAGGGCTCCATTACGACCATGGCCTCTCTGCAGGCCACGATCGCGTTGAACGTCAGAAGGCCGACGCTGGGCGGACAGTCGACCAGCACGTAATCGTAGTCGGCCGAGCAGACCTCGAGCTTCCTCTTGAGCTTGTTCTCTCTGTCGGGTCTGCCGGAAAGCTGCTGCTCGACCGCCGACAGGACGACGCTGGAGGGAACGACGTCGAGACGCTCACTGACTGTCACCGCGGCGTCGCGCACCTGAGTCGAAGGGTCGATCAGGAGGTCGTAAGTGGTGCTGTCGAGATCCTCGGTATCGATGCCAAGCCCCATGGATGCATGGGATTGAGGGTCGCAGTCGACCAGGAGAACCCTTCGTCCGGAGTCGGCGATATAGGACGCCAGGTTGACGGCCGTCGTGGTCTTGCCGCAGCCGCCCTTCTGATTGACTATCGCGATCGTCCTCATGGCTACCCTCTGCTGGCGGTGGATTCGTCGTACGAGACGCAAGCGGGCGCGACTGCGCGGCACCTGCGAAAGCGGGCGGCGTCGCGCTGACCGCATCTCTCAACTGCTGTGTTCAGAGTGGGATCGGCCCTGAAACGGTATCCAAGGACAGTCCCGTTGTCAAGGCGCTTCTCCCCCCCGTGTAGGCGTGAAAACTGTTGACGAAAGAAGTGAATGGTAGTTAGCTTTCCCCACGTTGCGGTGAGGTCGTCTCCTTTCCGAAGGGAGGGAAGCATGTCGGCTAGAACTCGTCTCCTCGCGATCGCCACGTGCGCGGCTGCGCTGTGCGCGTTCGCGGGCACGGCGGCGGCGCAGGTCGAGGATCAGGTGTCGGTCTACACAGGAGAGAACGCCAAGGGATACCTGGAGCCCCTGTCGAAGGCGATAGGCGCCGATCTGACAAGCGCGGTCTGGACCACGGCGTACATCCCTGAGGAGGACGCGTTCCATCTGAGCTTCGAGACGCGGGTTGTGGGTCTCATCTTCGGCGACGACATGAGGACGTTCACGGCGACCACGGAGGGCGGCTTCTCTCCCGAGACGACGGAGGAGGTCCCCACGGTCATCGGTGACGGAGACGCGATCATCGTTCAGGGAAACGGTAGCTCGAGCTTCGCGTTCCCGGGCGGCTTCGACGTCAACTCCTTCACGCTGGCGGTGCCGCAGCTCAGAATAGGGTCGTACAAGGGAACCGAGGCCATGATCCGTTACTTCGCCGTGAACACCGGTGACGTCGACATCGGCGACATCAGCCTCTACGGTTTCGGCGTCCACCACAGCATCTCACAGTACATGGGCCCGGATTTCCCGATGGAACTGGCGGCGGGGGTCTTCTACCAGAAGCTCCAGGTGGGCGACGACCTCATGGACGCCACCGCCTATTCGTTCGGCGTGCAGGCAAGCAGGCGCTACCCCGCCGGTTTCGCGATCTTTGAGCCCTACGGCAGCCTGGCTGTCGACATGTTCTCGATGGACGTAGCCTACGAGAGCGACACGGAGAGCGTGGACATATCCTACGACACGGATACGTCCGTGGATTTCACCGTCGGTCTGAACCTTCACGCGGCCTTCTTCCACCTGAACGGCGAGTACAGCATCTCGGGGCAGAACACCTTCGCCTTCGGCTTCGGCCTCGGCTTCTAGCCCTGGAGCGAAAGGAGCGTGGCAATGAGAAGGAAACTGACACTGGCCGTCGCGCTGCTTCTGGTGGGGCTGGCCCTGAGCGGAAGCGACTGCATCTTCGAGCAGAAGGTCGTCCAGCTGGTCGTCACGGGTTCCACCTGCGTCGACTTCGAGGAAGACCACCAGACGGACAACTGGACCACTCCCGAGACCTACGACGTTGCGGACGAGCTGGACGCTATCCTCTCGGACAACGGCATAGACAAGGACCAAGTCATCGACGCGGAGATCATAAGCGTCACGTACGAGGTCATCGACCCGCCGGCTCACGACTGGACGCTCTCCGGAACGATCACCGTCGAGTATGACTCCGGCCCGCAGACCATCGTCAACTACACGAATCAGACGCTCTCCGAGATCGACGGCGTTCCGAAGTACGCCGATCTGAACGACGCCGGGGTAGACGAGATGCATGGGGCGATCGACGCCTATCTCGCTGACATGAGCCCGCTCGTTACCTTCAGGGTCGAGAACGGCGACGTCGATCCGGATCCCAGCTCGGTCGACCCGATCCAGTTCACATGGCGCGCCTGCCTCAAGATCTACGTCGTCGTGGAGGATGAGTACGACTGGCCGGACGTCTTCCGCGGCTGAGCCGCCTTCGTACGGAGCGCAGCTTCTCGATAGACAGGAACCGCCGGGGTCTCCCCCGGCGGTTCTTCACTTGGATCGCGTCTTGTCGCGGCACCGCCGGCCGCCCCACCGGCGCGGAGCCTCCCGGCGCGGGTCGGGCTCCTTCTGGTCCGGCTTCCCCGCTGCGGCTCCCGGCTAGCGCAGGAGGCCGAAGATCAGTGCTCCCAGCGCGGTCCCGGCGAGGGTCTGCGCCGGCGTGTGCCGCTCGAGGCGCAGCCTCGACCAGATCATGGCTGGCACGCCGAGGAGGAGAGGAAGCGCCGCGCCCGAGAGCATCCATATGAAGACGCCGACGCCCGCGGCCGTCGCGCAGTGTACGCTGATCTTCCAGCGAAGAGTGATGGCGAAGATGACGACCGCCTGAAGCAGAAAGAGCCCGCCAACAAGCGCCATGCGATCGGGCGCCGGGCTCAGGCGGATCAGAATGAGCGCCGTGAGCATACACGCGACCGTGAAGACCTGCGGCACGATCCTCTGGCGCCGCTCGGGTATGTCCAGGTCGCTCACGTCGCCCAGCAGGAACTGCCACAGGAGGAATCCGAGGGGGGCAAGCACCGCGATGAGAACGTAGGCGGAAGCCCACTTCCACGCCGAGGGGTCCGGCGCCGCGTGGGCGGTCATGAAGGCCGCGATCGACACCAGCACGGGCGGGCTCGCGAAGAGCGACACGGCGACGGCCAGGCGTCTGTCCCATTTGCGGGGCGCCACCTCTTGAGCCGCGCCCGGCGCTCTGTCCGGAGTCCTCGGAATCCCCGCCTCCTCGCTCATCGAGCCTGCCGATCCGGCCTACGAAATCCCCGCCTCCTCGCTCATCGAGCCTGCCGACCTAGCCGACGGAAACGACGACGTTGTCCAGCAGGAAATACGGAACGACGTCGCTGAAGAGCGTCTCCCTCTCCTCAGAGACCGCGGCGACGCCCGACAGCAGTTCGAACGTGTTGCCGGCGATCATCGTGCCGCACAGCGGCTCCGCGAGCTTGCCGGCCCTAACCATGCGGCCGCCCTTCACGACTCCCGAGAAATCGCCGCTCACAGGATCGATGTTGCCCGAGAACCTGCTGACCAGAACGCCGCGGTCGATCCCGGAGATGATATCGGAGACCCGAGTCGCACCCGCGCCCCAGACGACGTTGGTGCTGGCCACGGTCGGGACGGCCGCGGGGCCGCCGCCCGCGTGGCCGGTGCTCGAACGGCCGTCTTTTCTCGCCGTGTAGGCGTCGTAGAGGTAGTTCCTGAGCACTCCGTCCTCGATTATCGGTAGCACTTCCGGCGGCTGCCCCTCCCGGTCGAACGACGTTGTCGCGTAGCCGTCCACCAGCGTCGAGTCATCGACGGCCGTGAGGAGCCCCGACGCTACGGGCTCTCCCACTCGGCCGGCAAACCGGCTCATATCCTTCTGAACGGTGTTGGCCCTGGCGGCGTAGACGACGGGATAGGACACGATCTCGGCGGCGGCCTTCGGCGCGAGCAGCACCTGTCCCGTGAAGCTCTCCCCCTTTACGGCGCCGAGCGTCGCGACAACGTTCTCGGCGAAACGCCTGCCCACCGCCGCGGGATCGATGCCCGACGCGAGACGCGAGCACTGCGCCTGGTAGTCGAACGAGGACACGGTGTCTCCCTCTCTCGCCATCCCCATGATCAGACAGTGGAAAGCCGAAGCCCGTTCTGCGGAACGTGCGCCGCGGGACGACACGATCGCCTTCGCGCCGTGGCTCGCCGCAAGCTCGCCCATGTCGACCGTCACCCTCGGATCGAACTCGCGCGCGGCGTTCAGGAGCTCGACCGCCCGCTCGACCGCGTCGTCGACGCCGAAGTTCGAGGCGTCGGGGTCGAGCACGCCCTCCCTGGGCCGCGTCGCAGCCGGTTCGGGAAGGCCGTTGTGCTCGTCCGGAGGCGAGGCCGCCGCGATGGCCAGCGCGCTCTCGACCGACGACCTGAGAGCGTCGTCCGTGAAGCTGTTGACGAAAGCGAACCCGAGACTCATGCCGCGAAAGACCCTCACGCCCAGCGCGTCCCTGGCGACTCGCTTCGCCAGATGGAGATCGTTCTTCTGCAGCTGCACGTCGATCTCGTCGCCCGAGACGCCGAAGGCCTCGGCCTCGTCGGCCCCGCCGGACACGGCCATCTCGACCGCGCGCTCGCAGACTCTGACAAGTTCCTCCATCTGAAGCCTCCGGACGGAATCCTGCGTTTCGGCGCCCGGCTCGCGCCCGCGGGAGAGAGCTACCGGCCGCCCACCACGACGTGGCACCGTACGTGGGCGCCCCCGCCGTCCACCTTGGCCGGCTGACCCTTGCCGCAGTACCCGCTCCCTATCGCCCACTCGAAGTCGGTCCCCACCATGTCTACACCGGAGAGAACGCGGAAGGCGTCGCCCGATATAGACGCGCCCCTGAGCAGACGACCGATCTTGCCGTTCCTGATCTCGTACGCCTCCTGGACGCCGAACATGAACTCCGCGTTCGCGTCGGCCTGTCCGCTGCTGGCTCCCTCCAGGAGGAGGCCGTCGTCGACGCTTGCGATCATGTCGTCGAGCGAGTCCTCGCCGGGCTCGATGTAAGTGTTCCTCATTCTGATCATGGGCTCGTCATCGTATTGCCAGGCCCGCGCGTTTCCCGTCGGGGTCACTCCGAAGCGGGCCGCGGTCTCCCTGTCGTGGAGATACGACTTGAGCAC
Organism: Candidatus Effluviviaceae Genus IV sp.; assembly: GCA_014728245.1. Taxonomy (GTDB): domain Bacteria; phylum Joyebacterota; class Joyebacteria; order Joyebacterales; family Joyebacteraceae; genus WJLY01. The sequence continues at coordinate 12,852 of WJLY01000140.1, read as the reverse complement.
GCCGCGCTCTATGATCACGGTCCTCCCGGCCGGCACACCCTCGTCGTCGACCAGCACCACGCCCCCCGCGGTCGGTTTGCCGATCGTGACCGGACCGCTGTCCACGAGCGTGACCAGTTCGCTCGCCACCTTCTCTCCCAGCTTGCCGCTGGCCGCGGACCCGGACAGGACGAAATCGGCCTCGACGGTGTGCCCGATCGCCTCGTGCGCCAAAAGCGCGACGAGCTCGGGGTTCAGTATCACCTGCCGGGCGCCGCCCGGCGCGTAGGGCGCCGAGAGAAGGTCGACGGCCGTTCGCGCCGCGTGATCCGCGACGCGCTCCGGCGTCCACTGCTCGAAGAGGTCCGACCAACCTCCAGTGACGCCGTTTCCCTTCCACCCTATGGTCCTCTCGCCGTCCTTCTCGGCCACGCCGCTGGCCAAGAACTCGAGCTTCGAATCCTCCACGTGCGCGTCGGCCCCGTCGCTCGTCGATATCCACTTGTCGTCCATGATCTCGGTGTACCGGCACATGGCGGAACAGATGAGCGGCGAGGAGTTCCGGATGCGGCGCTCAGTATCGACCACCAGCGCGGTCTTCTCCTCCGTCGAGCGCGCCGCTACGTCCCGCGCGTCCGCGGTGCGGAAATCGCCCACCGCCAGCTCGCACTCCGCGGGGCTCTTCACCCTCTGGAGCTTCGCCGCCGAAGAACGCGCGGCGGCCGTCTCGGCCGCGCGGACGGCCTCCTGTATCCCGGCTCTGTCGAGACTGCTGGTCGCGGAGAAGCCCCACGCGCCGTCGACGAGCACCCTCACACCTACGCCGCTCACGCGGTGCGACGAGGCCGACTCGACGACGCCCTTCCTCACCGTGACCGCCAGGGAGCGCCGATCGTGCATCCGCAGCTCTGTCCAGTGGCGGGCGTCTCGCGTGATCTCTGCAAGCAGGTCGCGCATCAGTCCGTTCCAGTCCCCTCCGTCGTGGTCGTCATGTGGGGGGTGTACAGCGACCCGGTGAGCGGGGGCAGCGTCACATTGAAGAGCATCTCATCCGCCTTCTCGTACACCGGCGTCCTCGAGCCGTCCGAAAGATCTATCATCGAGTCGAACCGCCTGTACCCGTCGCCGACCGCCCCGCTGTAGATGTCCCGCCCCAGAGGCACGGCGACATCGGCCTCCTCCTCGGAGGCGTTCAGGACCACGACCACCTCGCTCCTGTCATCGCGCCGCCTGTAAGAATAGACCCGCCCGCCGGTCACGAGCGTCTCGAAGTCCCCGTATACCAGCATCGGGAACCTGCCGCGAAGCGAAGCCAGCCTCGCGAAGAGGTTCCTGGTCCTGGCCTGCTCGCCGTCCTCGGTCCATCTCCAGTCGAACGGCCTCCTGCAGTCGGGGTCACCTCCGCCTCGCATGGCGATCTCGTCGCCGTAGTAGATCGTGGGCGCGCCCACGTAGGTCATCATGAAGAGCGCCGCGAGCCTTAGCCTTCTCTCGTCGCCTCCCGCCGCGGTCACGAACCGCTCCGTGTCGTGGCTCCCCAGCAGGTTCATCTGCGCGAGGACGCCCTCCTCGGGGTAGATCAGCCGCCCCGGCGCGAGCGCGCGGTCGAACTCCGCGGCGTCGATCTCGCCTCTGCAAAGGAACCTCATCACCGGCTCCCTGAAATACTTGTAGTTCATCACCGCGTCGAAGTAGTCGCCGTTGACCCACTCGGGAGAAGCACCCCACAGCTCGCCGACGATGTAGGCGTCGGGCTTCGTGGACCGTACCCGCTCTCTGAAGAGCTCCCAGAACCAGAACGGCACCTCGCCCGCGACGTCCAGCCGGTAGCCGTCGACGCCGATCTCAGCGAGCCAGTACTCGGCCACGTCGAGGAGGTGCTCCACCAGAGGCTCGTTCGGCGCGGCGGCCTCCATCTCTGCGACCGCGTGTTCCTCGTTGTTGGGGCGGGAGAGATCGAAGTTCAGATTGGGCATCTGCCCGAATCCCCACCAGCAGTCGTAGTAGTCCAGCGGATTGGGCGGGGCGTACGCGATGTCCCCCGGAACGGGCCAGTCGTTCCACTCGTACCAATCCCAGTACGGAGATCGGGGACCGTTCTTCCTCGCATCGACGAAGGCCCAGTGGGTGTGTCCTGTGTGGTTTATCGCGAGGTCGATCACGACCCGGATCTCCCGCTCGTGGCATTCGTCGACGAACGCCTTGAACTCCTCGTTCGTGCCGAAGTGCGGATCGACCTCCATGTAGGTCGCGGCGTCGTACTTGTGGTTGCTCTTCGACTTGAAGATGGGATTCAGGTAGATGACTGTGACGCCGAGGTCGGTCAGGTAGTCGAGGTTCTCCCTTATCCCCTCGATGTCGCCGCCGTAGAAGGAGTTCCAGTCGGGCTTGCCGTCGGTCTTGTAGGGGCTCCGCGAGAGCCCGGCCACGTCGTACCAGTCCTCGACGAGATGGAAGTACTCTCCGTTCGACTTGCCCGAGGGGGGCAGCTCGCGTACGCCCTCGTAGTACCACTCGGAGAAGTCGGGATCGTTGGCCTCGTCGCCGTTCGCGAATCGCTCGGGGAAGATCTGGTAGATGACGCCCTCCTTGATCCAATCTGGCGTCTCGAACGTTGAGAGCGATGACACGTCGAGATCGAACCACCGAATCGCCTGCTCGCCGGTCGTCGTGCCATCCTCGCCCAAGAGAACCGAGACGTCCGCGTCCACGAACCTGAACGCGTACTCCGCCTCGGCCGACACGAGCTCGGGCGCCAGGGTAGTCTCGAAGTAGTCGTGCGTCCCGTCGCTGTCGAGCGGCCGGAGCGCCGTTCCAGCCGGCTCGGCGACTCCGCGTATGATGAAGTCGACCCGCTCCACGTCGTTCGCCCACGCCCGGACCCGCAGCGTCACGCCGCCATCGGGGTCGAGGGAGCGCTCCCAGGCGTCCTGCCTGTGAGCCAGTCCGTCGACCATGATCTCGCCGTCCCCGCGCTCTATGGAGACCGCGGGGAACGAGCTGTCCACCAGGACGACCGAGTTGCGGCCTCCGTAGCCGTCCGGATGGAAAGCCTCGGCCTTCTCGTCTGTTATCCACTGGCCGTCGGCGACGAACTTGTACTGATACCGACCGGCGGGCAGAGGCAGGACGACCTCGAAGCGACCGTCTTCGCGCCTCATCTCCGTGGCGTCCGTGCTCCAGTCGTTGAACGTGCCCGCCAGGAACACGTGGTCGAAGGACCGCTCCGGCGAGAAGACGAACGTGACCTGCCGAAGAGGTGACGCGGCGTCTGCCGGAGCGTCAGCGTCGGACCCGCTCGCCGAGCCGACGGCCGGAGCGCAGCCGCACGCCTGCAGGAGGATCAGGACGAAACCCAGTACCAGTCCTTTCGCTCTCACGGAATCCTCCCCGGAATTCGGTGTGCCGGGCGCGGACGGCCGTTCACTGCGTCTTCCCGAAGTCGAAGTCCTCCCGGGCGATCGCCTCGCCCCAGGCCTCGACATCGGCCGCCTCCTGCACGAGAGAGTTCAGCGCTGTGACGCCCCTGCGCGACCCGACCACCATGGCGCCGACGATCGTCCCGGCCCGAACGATGACCTTCCTGTAGATGCTGTTCTGCTCGTCGCTGTATACGTGCTCGCGGCACTCGTCACCCGAGCACGCGATCTCGCCGGCCGAGAAAACGTCAATGCCGACGATCTTCAGCGTGTTGTACGACACGGCCCCGGCCTCTCCGCCCCGGGCGTCGCCCGCCAGTCCGACCGCGGCCGCCTCCGCCTGGGATATGGCCACGGGTATGTTGCCGCCCCGCATCCCGGCAAACTGCGCCACGTCGCCCGCGGCGAAGACCCCTGACGCGCTCGACCTCATGCCCGCGTCGACGACCACACCCCTGTCGACCTCGAGGCCGCTGCCCTCGAGAAACCCGACGGTGCTGCGCACGCCCGTGGATACGAGAACCATGTCGCAGGGAAGATCCGTCCCGTCAGCCAGCGAAACGCAGGAAACGCTCCCGTCGCCCCCGATCTTCTCCACTTGGACTCCGGTCCTGACTGACATGCCGAGGTCGCGGACGTCCCCGAGGAGAATGGAGGCCGCCTGTCGGTCAAGCTGCCTGGGAAGAAGCCAGTCGGCGGTCTCGAGCACCGTCACCGACAGGCCCTGGCGCTGCAGACCGCGACCGGACTCGAGCCCCAGAAGCCCGCCCCCGATCACGACGGCGCGACCGGAGACCGAGGCCCTCTCGCGGATCGACAGAGCGTCCCGCATCGTACGCAGCACGAAAACGCCATCGAGCGTACTGCCCTCGATCGGCGGGACGAACGGATCTGCTCCGGTCGCGATGAGCAGGCTCCCGTAGCCGACCTTCCGGCCGCCTTCAAGTACGATCTTGCGATCGTCCGGGAGAACGGACGCTACCGGCTCTTCGAGCCTCACGTCTATGCGGCGCTCCCTGTACCAGTCGTCAGGGAACGCGATGATGTCCTCGGGCTCGACCTCTCCCCCAACGAGGTCCGGGAGCCGCGGTCTGTAGTAGTAGTGATACGGCTCCCGGGTGTATATCTCGATAGGGACGTCGGAGTCGAGCCCGCGGACGGCGCGCGCCGCGGTGAAACCCGCCACGCCGGCCCCGACTACGATTACGCTGGACGGCAGGGTCTACACCTCCTCAAACTGGTCCTTCGTGGCGCCGCAGACGGGACAGACCCAATCCGACGGAATGTCCTCGAAGGCCGTGCCGGGGTCGACCCCGTTGTCGGGATCGCCCGTCTCCGGATCGTAGACGTAACCACAGACAGTGCATCTGTACTTCTTCAATTGAACCTCCATTCGTGTCGCACCGGCGACGCGAATCCGACGATGGGCACGGCTTACTTCCCGCCGGCTCTCTTCCCGCTCGAGGCGGTCCTCCCGGACTTCCTTCCGCCGGACTTCGCGGCGCGCCGCTTGTGGCCGCCCGATTTCGAGGCGCCCGAGCCCTTCTCGCTCCGCGCCTTCCTCTTCCTGAGGTTGGCCAGTCGTTTCGTTATGTCGACAACGTGGCCCTTCTCTTCTTCTATCAGCTTCTCCAGCGCCTTCCTGGTGCGCTTCCGGCGAGTCGCGGCGGCGGCCTCCGTGTAGTAGAGCACCGCGTCCTTCTCTACCGACAGCGCCAGCTCCAGCGCCTTCTCGGGGTTGTATTTCCTCTTCCCCAGCTTCTCCATCTCAGCGATGTTCTTGAAGATCCCGTCATCCACGATGGAGCACACGAACTTCGTAGTGTCCTCGTCCTTCTCAGGCGGGCGCGCTCCGAGGCCGCCTGCGGTCTCGATCTCCAGCGACTCGAAGTACGCCAGATGCTCCTTCTCGTCGCGGGCGAGTCTCTTGAAGACCCGCTTCGTCGCAGTGTCGGAGGCCTTTTCGGCCATCTTCAGGTAGAACTCGAGCCCGGCCTCTTCCATGCACATGCCGACTCTGAAGACCTCATCCTCGTTCAGGTACTGTATCATCGCTCCCTCCGCCAGGTCCGGCCCCTGCCACGCCGTCTTAGACTAGTTCTCGGACAGGACGTTTTCGTCGTACTCCTTCTCGAGCGCGAGCCTGTGCTTCGCCTCTTCCGATGCGAGCATCTCAAAGAAGCTTCTAAGCTCCGCCTCATTCGTGTTCGATGCGAGCACCGTGTAGAGGTTGTGTGCCGCTTCTTCCCGCTTCACTGTCTCGCTCGCCGTTCCGTAGGCGTCCGCCGCCTCCTGCTCCTTGCCTATGGCGAACTTGAGCGCTTCCTCGAACTGCCGTCTCTCCACTGCAAGCTCCCAGAGTGTAGTCGCTCTGCGCGCCGCCGAGGTCGCCTTTCCGGCCGGAGTCCAACCGAGGATACCGGGGCGCGCGCGCAGGGTCAACGATGAAGCTGCGACGGCCCGTGTCACACCGGCCTGCGAGGCCGCGCTGCAAGACGCGCCCGGGCGCAACAGGAGCACGTCACCGCCGACGCGCCGGACGCGCGTAGCTGCGACGGCGACAGGGAGCGCGGCCAGACGCACGGAGCCGCCGCGGCGACGTGCGCCCGCGACGGCTCCATCGTTTTCGGCCTCCGGAGGAACGGTCAAGGGTAGGAGCAGGGCTGCGGCTGACGCTAGTCTTGGCACTCAATTCTAGCCCGTCTTAGCTCGACGTACCCCCAGAGGCCTCAATCTCTGTAATCGCCTGTTCGGCTGTTCTCCTTGAGGACCGCGCCGTCAGCCTTAGTCCGCGGTCTCGTATGCTCTGTTCAGGGCGTCTTCATTTGGCGATCCCGCGGCACCGTCGTTCGCAAGCGGAAGAGCATGCCTCCGTATTCGGTGCGGGCACCTGCTCCTCAAGTAATAGGGTGTTCGGGATTCGGCGCGCCAGCGCGAGAAAGCGGTAGAGGGAATTGTCACCCCCGCTGTGAACTCCAATGCAGCATCACCCAGTTGCGTTTCTGGTTCAGAAGCAGGTCGGGCTTTCTCGTCCGGTCGAGAACGCGACGTCTGGTAGGTTCATATGACAATGTACCAGCACGCTCCGGTCAGGTCAAGTCAATTCCCGATTTCAACGACCGGAACCCGCCACGGCTCCGAAGCCGAAGACCGGCGTTTTTGTGACTGCGCTTCAAGGCCGGACGGCTTGGTCGCGCACCCTGTTGATACAGGTCGCGAGCGCTGTACAATGTTACCGACGGGTTCCAACCATGCGAGCCTCGAAAGGAGTCCGAACGTGGCCAGACCGACCAGGAAGTCCGCCGTGGCCCTGCTGCTGGTCGCCGCATCGCTCGCGGTCGTCGCTTTGCTCTACTCGCTCACAAAGATCTTGCCGAGTGCGCACATCGCTCCAAAGGATCTGGAGATCGGGATCCTGACAGAGCACACGAGTCGCGACTTGGACACACACTTCTCTCGTCTCGTCCAGCGTCTCGACGAGCGCAACCAGGTCCGCGAACTCAGCCTCGCCGATCTTGTGCCGCCCGATTCGCTGGCCACCGGCCGGACTCTGGACGAACTCGACGTGCTCCTGGTGCTGGGCTCAGGTCACGTGGCCGATTCGAATCTCTACGAGATAGACCAGTTCCTCTTGCGGGGGGGCCGCGCGGCATTCTGTCTTGACGGAGCGCGCCTTTCCAGCGATCGCTCCGAGTCCGAGATCCAGCGAGGGAACCTGTTCGCGTTCGTGAGCTTCTACGGCGCGACATCCGAGCCCGACCTGGTGGTCGACACCGAGAACGCCAGCACCGGTCACCCCGAAAGCGAGGGCCTCTATCCGTTCTGGCCGATTGGCTCGGAAGCGGCCAACGAGGCATCGCGCCGCGTGATGCCGGGCGACCGAGACGTCGTGTTCACATGGACGTCATCGGTCACATCGGAGGCCGACTCCATTCCGGGCGTCACCGCCCGGGCCCTGGCGCGGTCGTCCGCGGCCGCCTGGTCCACGACGACCTTCTCCGACGTGCGTCCGGACGCAGCGCCGGAGCCTGCCTCCGGGCTGCCGGGCGAGGTGCCCAGGCAGCGCGTGGGAGAACGCCCTCTGGCGGTTGCGATCGAGGGGAGTCTCGAGAGCGCGTTCCGGGGCATGCCCGTGATCGTTGAGGAGGAGGATGGAACCGTCAAGCTGACCCGGCCGACCGACCGGCTCTCGCTGGGTGTCGCGACGCGCGTCGTCGTCGTCGGGACGTCGACCATGTTCGAGGACTCGACGCTAAAGGTCGCGCCCGCCAATCTGGAGTTCCTGACGAACATCGTCGGTTGGCTCGGGCAGGGCTAGCCGCGCGGCGTGCACGCCGCAGCCGCTCGGCGACGCAGGACCGGCCTGGACGGAGGCTCACGGCGAATCACTTCTCCTCACCGCAACGGAGGGACGGCTTGTCGGGCCGCGCGCCCCTTCCCTGCCAGCCGCCGTGCGAGCGCGAGGTAGGCGATCGACAGAAGCGCGCAGAGCCCGAAGAAGTAGAAGATCCACACGGGCATACCCGCGACGAGCCGCGGCGGCGATCCGAACCGCCACCAGTCGACCGACAGAATGAAGAACCCCAGGAAGAGCCCCGCCCAGAGTCTCTTCTCCTGGCGCGCAAGCGGGAGAGTCGTCTCCTCTCTCCAGAACGCGGGTAACGGCCGCGCTTCACGCGTCACCAGACCTCCCACGCCCAGCACCGCCGCAGATACCGCCACTGCCGGTATGGCGGGGAGCAGGCCGAATCCGGGCAGAAGCCCGAAGTGATACAGGACGACGGCGGACTCGCCCGCGAGTATCGACGCGAGCGACCATCCGGATGTCGCGCGCGGCCAGTATATCGCCGCCACGACCACCGGGAAGAGCACGGCCAGACCGGCGAACGTCTCGGTCGCTATCGCCAGTATGGTCGCCGGCGGCCTCAGAGCGAGAAGATAGCCGGCGACGGCCAGTACGGCCACGGTGACGCGCGCAGCCGGGCCCGCTCGCCGCCGACCCGTCGCCCCCTCTCGCCCTGCCGCGGCGCGTAGCCCGAGCAGATCGCGCTCGACGATCGAGCCCAGCGTCAGAAGCTGGGAGTCCATGGTCGAGAGGATCGCTCCCAGCAAACCCGCGACGGCAAGGGCGGGCAGCCAGTCGCCGCCGAAGCGGTCCATGAGCAGGGGCAGTATCTGATCGGTTTCGCTCTCGGCCAGTCCGGGGAAGTGCAGCCGGCCGAGCACGCCGATCGCGACGGGGAGGAAGAAGAGCGCCCCCGTCATGATCGGATAGAGAGACATCGTGCGGAGGATCGAACGCTCGCCTCGCGCGGCGTAGAACCGCTGGAAGAGCTGCGGGAACATCGGATCAGCGAGGAACCAGAGCAGCATGTAGCTCGCCCACACACCGACCGCCAGCCCTCCCCCCGCGCCCGGACGGCAGAAGTGCTCGGGCGAACCGTCCGCGACGCTCTCCAGGCCGGCCGCGAATCCGCCTGAGGCGCGCGCCACAACGAAGAGACCTGCGGCGAGAAGCGCCGTCATCGCGGCGCCCTGAATCACGTCAGTCCTGGCGACGGCCCTCAGGCCGCCCAGAAGCACGTACACCAGCACCAGCGCCGTAGCGAGTCCGGCGCCCGCCTCATATGGCAGGCCCAGTATTCCCTCCATCGCGTAGCCCGCCGCCATCGGCTGAATGGCCAGATACGGGAGCGTGAAGACGGCCATCGCCGCTCCGAAAGCGACCGACAGAGGCCTGCTACCGTATCGGATCGTAAGAAGCTCGGGCGGCGTGATGAGGCCCATCCTTCTTCCGAGCCGCCAGGCGGGAACGCCGATCAGGAGGAAGGACAGAGCCATGAGCCCGGTCCCGTAAGCCATGACGGGATAGAACGCGAAGCCCAGGCGGTAGCCGGCGCCGGAGAATCCCAGTACGGTGAAACCGCTGAAGTTCGTAGCGGCCATCGTCGCGAGGAGGATGAGGGGACCGAGCGTCCTGCCCGCGAGGAAGAAGGCCTCGTCGCCGCCCCTGCGCCTTCGCGCGATCACTCCGACAGCGAGAATGGCCGCCAGATACGCCACGGTCACCGCCGCTCGCATGTCGCAGCCTCCTCCCCCGTCCACAAGAGAAACCCGCGGCCGTCCGAGTCTGGATGGCCGCGGGCCTGACATAACTCGGTCCGGATTCTACAATCGCAAGGTCCGGGAGTCAACCGCAACCGAAGGCGCCGAGCGTTACCCTTCCCCCCAGGAGTGCCCACGCTATGGGCGTCTTCTGACATGTCAACAGGCACGCTCCTTGCATCCTTGACTGCTGAAGCATTCATGTCAGGCGCGAGGCGCGCCGGCAGGAAGCTCCCCGTGGGAGGAAGGGAATGTTGGTTCCCAAGCACGCTCTAATAGCCGTGCGCGACGAGCGTACTCGGCCTCTCCTGGCCCAGGCCTACCGGGCGGCGGGCTATGCGACCACGGAGACAGAGACGGGACGAGACGCTCTCAGGTCGGTCCAGATGGAACGCCCCGACATCGTCATCGTGGGACTCGATCTGCCGGACATCGGAGGGCGTGACCTGGCGCGCATACTCGAATCGGGCGGAGAGAGCGAAGCGGTCCGCGCGATCGTCGTCTCGGAGCCGGGCGTTCCGGAGAGCGAGTACGCTGAGCACGGCGGCGCGGTCAACATGCCGGTCGTCTCCTGGAACCACGTCGATGAGCTGGTCACGCTGGTCAACGAGATCTTCGACGTATCGGCCGACGAGGATCCCGCGAGCTTCGAAGAGCGTCTCACATGCGGGGAGGTCACCATCGACCCGGGAGAGATGAGCGTCGAGGTCAAAGGGGTTCCAGTCGAACTAACCAAGAAGGAATTCCGGTTCCTGCACGTGCTCGCCGTCAACAGGGAACGCACGTGCACACGCGAGGAACTGAGGAAGCTGGTCTGGGACGGAGGCGACGGGGTGATCGGCAGAACGGTCGACGTGCTCGTCAGCAGACTACGCTCAAAGCTGACGGCCGCGACCGGCCGAGAGATCGTCTCCACCGTTCGCGGTATAGGCTACAGGTTCACAGGCTGAACAGATCAGCGATAGAGGGCCTTGATAGTGCCCCACGTCGCCTCGTTCGGCTGCCCGGGCGCAGAGGATCCCACGCAGGGAGTGTACGAGGTCTCGAGCGAAGGCTCCGACTCGCCCTCGATCGTCACGACCTCCTCCGCGGCCAGCTCGAAGGTCCATGTCCCGTCGAAGTTGTCCATGGCCTTCCACACCCGAGCGGTATACTCGCCCGGATCGAGGCCGCCGACCGTGGCCTCCGCGTCGAAGCAGCAAAGACAGTAGCAGGGCCCCTGTTCGAACATCTCCCACTCGGTGAACTCGATAGTCCCCCGGGTCGTCACGACCTCGACGTCCAGCCAGGCGCAGCAATTGAAGAGCGCCTCGTGGTGACGCATGAACAGCGTTCCCGGCCACGTCTCGAACGTAACTTCTTCCACGCAGTCCTGAGCCGATGAGAGCGAAGCGGGCAGAACCGCAAGGACCACGGCCATAACTGCCAGTAGCCGTTTCATCGTGCTCCTCCTCCCCTGTCATCAGCGGCTTGTCTGTGCGGCAACCCCCGTGTCCCGACGTCCGAGTCGGGGCGGTCGCCGTGCCACTCGAAGCTGCCCGGGGCGGTCTCCCTGCGCCCGAGATCAAGCGGGGCGGGCGCCGTGCCATTCGAAGCTGCCCGGGGCGGTCTCCCGGCGCCCGAGATCACGCGGGGCGGTCGCCCTCACTTCCCGCGGCGGCCAGGTCCTCGGGCGTCCCGATGTCGGTCCAAGGTTCGGTGAGCTCGTAGGCGCGGACCACCCGGCCGTCCGCGATCATCATCCTGATCGCGTCCGGGATCTCGAACTCGCCTCTCGCCGAGGGCTTCAACCTCGCGGTGTACTCGAAGAGCAGCGGGTGCGAGACGAAGAACCCCGCATTGACCCAATTGCTGGGGGCCGAACCGGGTGCGGGCTTCTCCACGATCTCCAGTATCCGGCCATCGCGGGCTCGCACGGCGCCGAACCTGCTGGGATCTGGAACCTCGCGGACGGCGAGCAGAAGATCGGACGGATCGTTCTCGTACGCCTCGGCCATCGACGCGTACGCGGAATCGCCTGTCAGTATGTCGCCGAACGAGAAGAAGAACGGGCCGTCAGAGAGGAACTCCCGCGCAGGCTCGGCGGCCCTTCCCGTTCCGTCCTGCACCTCCTGCACGAAGTAGGTGAGGCGCACTCCGACGGACTCCCCGGAGCCGAAGTAGTCGCGGATCACGTCGCCCCTGTATCCGACGATGACGGCCGCCTCGGAGACGCCGGCCGCCCTGAGAGCGGTCAGCACGCGCCAGAGCATTGGCTTCCCGCCCACCTCGAGCATGGGCTTCGGCACGGAATCGGTTATCTCGCGCAGCCGGGTACCCTTCCCGGCCGCGAGCACTACGGCCTTCAAGTCGATTTCCTCCCGCTGGACGGCGTCCGCACTGTATCACTTCCGTTCAGGCGGCACAAGGTGACAGACACGCAGGCGCGGCCGAGCCTACGAGGGAGCCTGGGCGCCGGCGCTCTCTATGGTGGCGCCCCCGAGGACTACGTCGCCATCGTAGAAGACCACCGACTGGCCGGGGCAAACGGCGCGCTGCGGCTTGCTGAACTCCACGCGGAGATTAGCGCCGTCCCGACTGACGACGCAGTCAGCCGCGGGCGCGGTCGAGCGCACCTTGGCGCGGGCGCTGAATCTGCCGGGTGGTTCGGCGGAGATCCAGTGGGTCCGTCCTGCCGACAGACTCCTCGAATACAGATCCTCCTCCTCCCCCACGACGACGGCGTTGCGAGCCGGGTCGAGCGCAACAACGTATGTCGGTCTGGGTCTCGACAGTCCGAGTCCGCTCCTCTGGCCTAGCGTGTAGAGACCGATCCCCCCATGCTCTCCCAGAACCCGGCCGTCGCGGTCGACTATCGGGCCGGGCCGGACTGCGATGGGCGCCCGCCGCGAGAGGAAGCCCCGCAATCCGTCCCGCGGAAGGAAGCAGACGTCCTGGCTCTCGGGGCGGTCCGCAGCGGGCAGGCCCTCCTCGGTCGCCAGCCGCCTGACATCATCCTTCCTCAGCCCGCCAAGAGGCAGACGAAGCCGCAGGAGCGTCTCACGCGTGATCCTGTAGAGGAAGTAGCTCTGGTCCTTGAACCCTCCCTCGGAGCGGGCGAGAAGCGGCCCCCCGTCGGTTCCGCGCAGCACGCGCGCGTGGTGCCCGGTCGCCACGGCTTCCGCGCCCAGCTCGAGCGCTCGCGCGGTCAGCGCGCCCAGCTTGAGGCGCTCGTTGCACAGCACACACGGGTTGGGCGTCCGACCCCGCGCGTACTCTTCCGCGAACGGCCGGACGACCTCGCGCTCAAAGAGCTCGTCCATCGGGAAGAAGTAGTGTGAGATGCCCAGCTGCTCCGCCGTCAGGGCCG
>WJLY01000016.1 GCA_014728245.1 Candidatus Effluviviaceae Genus IV sp. | reverse complement strand
GGCAGGTATGAGATGAGATAGGCGAGCGACTCCCGTTCCCCTTTCCCCGCTTCGCGAAGCGCCGCGAGGATCTGACCTGAGTTGTCGCCCGACAGCTCGAGCGACGCGCGGACAGCCTCCAGATACTGCGCGGGGACGTGCTCCCGGAGGTCGACTCCGTCGAACTCGTGGCCGTCGCAGCCCGCCGAAGCGAGGCATACGGCCGTCAGGACCAGAGCTGCCGCCGCTGCTGGTCGCGCCCTCATTCCGGAACCCCCGAGAGCCCGAGCACGTCGAGCATGTCGTAGAGCCCCGCAGCCCTTCCCTCGACGAACCGGACGGCTCTCAACGCCCCTCTGGCGAAGGCCTCGCGCGAGAGCGCCTCGTGCGAGAGCTTGAGCTCTTCAACGTCGGACATGAATGACACGTGGTGCCGTCCCACGACGGCGCCCGATCGGAGCGAGTGGATCCCGATCTCGTCGGCTTCGCGTCCTTCCGACATACCCTTTCTACCGTACCGCGCCGCCCTCGCCGGATCGACCTTGCGCTCGGACGATACGAGTCGCAGGAGCTTTTTGGCGGTGCCGCTGGGCGCGTCCTTCTTGTGCCTGTGGTGCGTCTCGACGATCTCGACGTCGTACGCGGGTCCGAGAACGGCGGCCGCCCGCCTCACCAGCCCGAAAAGGAGGTTCATGGCGACGCTGGTGTTGGGGGCGACCACGACGGGGCAACTCGCGGCGGCTTCCTGAATGAGCGCCATCTGCAATTGCGTCAGCCCGGTAGTCCCTATCACCAGGCCCTTCTTGAAGCGTGAGGCGATCTCGGCGCAGCTGACCGCCTGCGCGGGCGTCGAGAAGTCGACTATGACGTCGTAGTCGTCAGGCGCGTAGTCGCCAAGGTCCGCCGCGACCGGGAGCCGCGAACCGGATTCCTCCCACACGTCGCAGATCGGCCTGCCTATCTGCTCGTGGCCCGGCATCTCGACTCCGCCGGCCAGCAGGAGCCCTTCATCCTCTGCGATCGACCGGGCCACCAGGGTGCCCATTCGGCCGCATATGCCGCTAAGAACGACGCGCATCAAGGCGTTCTCCCGATCCTCGGACCTGAAGGGGATTCTCTTCTGTCCAGACTGGATTGAGCGACGGTAACTTGGAGTAGTAACCCCGCTTCGGGCGCCCAGTCAAGGCAAAAGCGCCCTACTGCGGTCGTCCGCGGTGGCGTTCGTGCGTGGAACTGCCGGTGGCTTCCTGCGCCTCGTCGAGCGTGCGCCTCACGGCCCTCGCTATCTCCTGCGGACCGAACGGTTTACGGATGTACGCGGCCGCGCCCTCCAGCAGTCCGCCGGTCTCGGCCGCGTCCGGATATCCGCTCATCGCAATGACCGGGACTTGTGAACCCTGTTCCGTGAGCTCGTTCCACATCTCGATGCCGTTCATATCGGGCATCACGACGTCGGTCATGATGAGAGACACGGTTCCGCCGGAATGCTGGAGCTCCTGAAGCGCCTCGCGGCCGTTTCCGGCGGCGAGCACGTCGTAGCCCTTGGACTCGAGCACCTCCGCGATCATCGAGCGAACGCTCTCGTCGTCCTCCACCACGAGTACCGTCTCGTGGCCCACGTGCGACCCGGCGGTCACCGGCTCCGGATCCTCATGCTGATCGGGTCTGCGCACGGGCAGGTAGATCGAGAAGGTCGTTCCGCTGCCGCTCGTGCTGTTCACGTCGACGAAGCCGCCGTGTCTTCTCACCACGCTGAACACGATCGAGAGCCCGAGCCCGGTGCCCTGCCCTACGTCCTTCGTGGTGAAGAACGGCTCGAAGATCCGCTCCTTCGTCTCTTCGTCCATCCCGACTCCGGTGTCGGACACCTCGATCACCTGGGCCTCTTCTACGCCCGGGATGGTGAAGCGCTGCGCCAGGGTTCCCGCGACCCGGTACTGCCGCGTCGACAACGTCAGGCGCCCGCCGTTCGGCATCGCGTCGCGGGCGTTCACGGCCAGGTTCATGATGACCTGGCCGATCTGCTGGCCGTCGCCCACGATCGTGTCGAGCCCCTCCCCCAGGTCGAACTCTACCTCGATCTTCTCGCCCATCATCCGCTTGAGGAGCTTCATCGTGTCGGAGATCACCTCGTTAAGATCGACCGGACCCGTGGTCGCCGTGTCGCGACGGCTGAAGCTCAAGAGCTGCCTGGTCAGCGAGGCGGCCTTCTCGGTCGCCATGACGATCTCCTTGAGGCCCGGAAGCTCCCTGTACTCCTCCGGAAGCTTGGCCGAGAGGAGCTGCGCGTATCCCTGGATGGCGGTCAGAAGATTGTTGAAGTCGTGCGCGACTCCACCGGCGAGCTGACCCACTGCCTCCATCTTCTTCGAGTGGTGGTACTCGCTCTCCAGCTGTGTCCTCTCCTCTATGTCCCTGGCTCGCCCGATGGCTCTCGAGATCAGCCCTCCTATTACCTCGAGGAGCTGGACGTCCTCCGGGGTCCAGACGCGCTCTTCCGAGCACTGCTCGAAACTGGCCCAGCCCGCGATCGCCCTGTGAACCACGATGGGTACCAGAAGCAGCGAGCGCACTCCGTCGCGCTCGAGCGGTTCGGCCTCGGTCGCGGGCAGCGCCGACGCGGCGTCTATTCGGATGGTCTCGCCGTCGGCCATCGCCCTGCGCCACCTGTGCACCTCTTCGAGCGGGTAAGTAGAGTCCGGGTCGGACTTGTCGAAGCCGTCCCGCGTCCACTCGTGAGTCACGCCCGCGAGCCTTCCCTCGGACCCCCTCGCGAGAAGCCTCGTGCGGTCGAGCGACCACGTGGCCCCTACTCTGGCCATGACGTCGCTCAGCCTCGCCGTCGGTTCGTCGTAGTCCTGAAGCAGCATCGACGAGATTCGATGCAGGAGCGACTGATACATGACCTGGCTCTTGAGGCGCTCACGTACCAGGAGGTTCAGGCGTCCAACCCACAGGATCGCGCCGACCGAGACGAAGAGGTCGAGATCGTGGTCCGCGAGCTTCGGCTCCTGCGCAGCGTCCTCGACAAGCGTGCCGGCGACCAGAACCTGCTCCAGACGGCCGTTCTTCCCGTAGGGCACCCACACGAAGTAGGGCATGCGCAGGCCCTCTCTGACGGCCTCGATCCAGGGCGAGGGCGCGGTGTCGCTGTTGACGATGTGGCTCTTGGACCAGGAGACGCGGTCTCCCTCGGGCAGCTTGAGATCGGCCGGGTCCTCTTCGCTTGCGTAGCCCAGGGACTCCGCCGGCTTGAGCGTTCCGCCGTCGGGCGCGATCTCCAGGACGACGGCCCGCTTCATCCACAGTTCGGAGATGATCGACTTGAGCGCGATCCGGTAGAGGACCTTGATCGATCTGGCGCGGCTGATGTTGTTCTGGAAGCCGGTGAGGAACTCGAACGCCTCCCTGGAGCGCCTTACCTCCTGAGTGAGGTGCAGGACCTTGTAGTCGGCCCGCACGACCTCACCACCCAGCTTCTCGAGGCGTGAGCGCAGGCCCTGGAGCTGGCGTTCGAGTTCCTCTACGCGGCTCTGTCTCTTCTCAGCCGGTTCTTCCAACAGCTAGTCCTCCGTCAGCACGATGAGAACTCCCGTCCAGTCGAGCGCTCGCGATCCGCCCATGAAGGGGGCGATCTCCACGCCGGAGTAGAAGCCCAGGAGCGGCATGCGCGAACCCACGGTCTCCTGGATGATGGCGGCCTCCTCGGCCCCGGCGCCGCTGAAACCGCTCGTCCGCCCCGCGCAGTCGACGTAGATGCCCAGGAAGGGCTCCTTGCCGTCGATCCTTGAGAGCACGTCGTTCGACATCTCGCGCGCCGACGAGATCATGTGCTCGTTCGACCGTCTCATCACCTGGACCTTCTCGCCGGGCCCGAAGTCGGACTCGAAGAGGATGACCGATCCGTCGTCGGGATTCGCGGCGGCTATGAGCCTGTTCACGTACTCGCTCTCGTTGAAGTCGCCGTACGGGTCCCTGCCGTAGTTGGCTCCGAGCGTCACGAGCAGCGAGTACTGCTGCCAGTCTTTGGCCGCGCCGGCGCCTATTATGTCCTCGATCACGTCTAGCGCCGGCCTTCCGTCGAGTTCCCGGACGATCGGGCCCTCGATGTTCGTTATCGTGTGGTAGTCGCTGGCAGGCTCGCAGCCGTGGCTGATCGAATGGTAGACTGAGCAGTCGCCCGATATCACGAGCCCGACCGCGTGCTGTGTGAGCGCCGCGCCGTTCGCGAACACGTGCGAGCCGCTCCACTGGTAGTCGCGCAGCATCCCGCCGCCAAGCACGGGGGCGTGCGGTCCGTCCAGTCCCTTCTCGATGCCCAGGATCAGCTTGCTCGCCAGGTTGACCGAGAGCGGCTGGGGGCTCTTCACCGAATCGTAGAAGAGCAGTATCGCCTGCGCGTCCTCCCTGCTCTTCCCGGCGAGCATTCGACCCAGTTCCTCGCCGGCTCTGAGCTCGTTCTCGTTGAGTCCGCCGACGGCCACCGAGTCGAACCGGACGTCGTCGGATGAGACGATGGCGACTCCGGCCTCGTATCCGCCGTAGCCGGTGCACTCGTTCGAGATCACCCCTACGGCGGTGCCGCCGATCAGGGTCGCGTCTCCGACCACCTCCTGGACCGAGTCCAGAAAGGCTATCGGGTCATGATTGCCTCCGCAGAAGGCGAGCGCCAGGTTGCAGCCGTCGGCCGAAGCGTTCGCCAGCGCCTTCTCGGCCGCCCCACGCCCGGCGGCCTTGGAGTCGGCAGTGTCGACCTGTCCGACACCTGATCTCACGTGCTTCATCTTCGCTCCTCTTCTATGTCGCCCGGGTCGCGTCCGTCGTCTTCGGCGCCCGCTCCCGCGCGCACGGCCGTCGCTCGGGGTCTCTGGTTCCCCCCGGGCCTCGCCACTCATTCGCCCATCGGCTTCGCTAGAAAAGCAAGAGGCGTACCAGCGATGCCCGCGGGAAGCCCCTTGGGCTGGGCGAAAACTCACCTTCCGGAGTAGCGGTTCAACCGGCTGGTCCTCATGCCACCGCAATATGGCATGATGCAAGGCAGCCGGTGCGTGTATGGCAACGGCCGTGTTCATTGTTTGAACAGGAATGGGGGGTGTCTCTCAGGGGGCGAATGCGTGGATTCGAGGCAAGGGTGATCGTGCGCGGCCCGACGTGCGGAGGCGCGGCGACCCGCAGATCGCCGCGCCCCTCGGGCGCCCGGGAGCGCCCTTACGCTCTGAGGCGCCTAGCTGTGGGCCGTATCTATCACAGGGT
>WJLY01000139.1 GCA_014728245.1 Candidatus Effluviviaceae Genus IV sp. | reverse complement strand
GGCTACCACGTCTTCAGGCGCGACCGCTTCTACAACCCCGAGGACGAGGTCGGTTTCGACAGATGGGATTCCGACGACAGGACGTGGACCTACGGCGCGAACCTGCTCGCCCGCTATGACTGGCACGCGGCTCGCCAGTCGCTCTCGCTCATGGCCGAGTCGCGGCGTGACCGCCACATCCCCGAAAGCGAGAGCCCCTCGATCGGCGTCGGCTTCACGCGCAAGCGCTCGGAGACCTCGCTCGCCATCGAGGACCGGGCCTACCTCTTCGGGGGGGACGTCGAGCTCCTGGGCGTCTACAGGTGGCGCGAGTCGCTCGACAATTACACGGGCTCGCCGCCCTTCGGAGCGCCCCCGGAGCCGCTGGACGAGCGGCACCGGACCAGCTTCAGCGGACCGTCCCTGGGGGCGCGCTGGCGCCTGCACCCCGCCGCCTCGCTCAGGGCCAACTGGGGCCGCTACGCCCGCTTCCCCTCCATGGTCGAGCTATTCGGCTCGAGCGGATACGTCGAGGGGAACGCCGAGCTGGGGCCGGAGGAGGGCACGACGACGGACGTCGGCCTGACGGTGGGTTTCGGCGACCGGGCCGGAGGAGAGACGTTCCTTCAGGCGGTCGTCTTCCGGGCGGAGCGCGAGGATCTCATCCTGTTCTTGCAGAACTCGCAGCGTACGGTCAAGGCGTTCAACCTCGAGGCCGCCCGAGTGGAGGGGTTCGAGCTCTCGGCGCGCCGGTTCTGGGCGTCCGGCCTGGGCCTCTCTGCGACCTACACCTATCAGGACGCCAGAAACGACGGTCCGTCTCCGATCTACAACGGGAACCGGCTACCGTACGAGCCCGCCCACGCGCTCTTCCTCCGCACGGAGTGGGAGAGGGACAGGGCCGCGCTGTGGCACGAGTACCACTATCAGGGCGAGACGTACCGCGACCGGGCGAACCTCGAGGAGAACGAGCGGCCGGCCTCCGGCATACACAACGTGGGCGGCGGCCTGGAGCTTGTCCCGGACGCTCTGTCGGTCTCGCTTGAGGTCCGGAACGTGACAGACGAGCGAGTGACCGACGTGGAGGGATATCCGCTTCCGGGAAGAGTGTTCTACGTGACGCTGGTGGTCGGAGCGCCCGAGAGGGGGTCCGATCCGGCGACCGGAGAGGAGCTGAGATGAGCAGAACGAGAAGATCCGGGATCAGCGGGACGGGAGGGCCTGAGTTGAGCAGGATGAGAAGAGCTTGTACCGGCGGGGCGAGAGGAGCTGGATTGAGCAGGACGAGAGTAACCGGGATTGGCGGGACGAGAGGAACTGGGACCCGCAGCGCGAGGCGCACCGGGGGGAGCCGGAGTTCTAGCGGAGTCGAGCGCGCCGCGGCGCCCGGACGACTTGCCGGCCTGACGCTCGCGGCTGCCGCGCTCCTGCTTTCTGCGCAGGTGTCGGCCGCGCCGCTCTCCGACTACGTCGTCTCTGTGAACTCGGACTACGACGTGAGCGGACGCGTGGCGACGCTGGACGTGCTGGCGCCCTGGAGCGTCGATGACCCGGTTGCTAGCGTGCACAGCGACGCGGACGCCAGGTATCATGACGGGCTCGTCTACGTGGTCAACCACCTCTACGCCGACAACATCCAGGTGCTGGATCCCGAGCAGAGCTTCGCCACCGTTCTGCAGTTCTCGGTGGGTCCCGGCTCGAACCCGCAGGATATCGCCTTTCTCTCCGATGCGCGCGCGTACGTGTCGAGACACGAGCGCACGCATCTGCTCGACGTAGACGCCACGACCGGCGCCGTGAACGACTCGATCGACCTCTCTCCGCTCGCCGACGCGGACGGGATCCCCGAGATGTCGGCGATGGCGGTGCACGGGGGATACCTCTTCGTGGCCGTACAGCGCCTGGACCGGGACTACTACTGGGTCCCGGTCCCGCCCTCCTGCCTGGCTGTCATCGATACGGCCACGAATACACTGGTCGATGTCGACGGAACAACGCCCGGAGTGCAGGGCATAGAGCTGCCGTTCACGAATCCATATCGCGACATCCACGTCGACGAGACGTCCGGCCTCATGTACGTTGCCTGCAGCGGGAGCTGGTCGTCGCTCGACGGGGCCATCGTAGAGGTCGATCCGGTCTCTCTCCAGGTGACCGGCACCGTCGCCACGGAGTCCCAGCTTGGGGGCGAGCTCTACGATTTCACCTTGCCTCTGGGAGCGCGGGCGCACGCCGTCGTCTCCACGTCGACGCCCGACTGGGAGCAGTTCTGCGTCGCCTTCGACTGGTCGACCGGCGAGAAGATCGGCGACGTGTGGAAGCCCGGCGGCTACAGCGTGATGGACGTCGAGATGCACGAGGGAAGCGGCCAGCTCTTCGTCTCCGACAGGTCTTACGCCTCTCCCGGCGTGCGGGTCTTCGATGCCGCGGAGGGGAGCCAGTTGACGACAGGTCCCCTGGCGGCATCACTCCCTCCGCACGACCTCCTGGTCGTGGGGGACGCGATCACGTCGGTCGAACCCGGTGGGGACGGGGCGAGCCTCGCGCTCTCGGTGAAGCCCAATCCCGTGGAGGATCGGTGCGAGCTGGCCTTCACGGTCCCACGCGCCGGAGAGGTCCGTGCGGCCGTGCACGACGTCTCCGGGCGGCTCGTGCGCGTGCTTGCCGACGGCGCGTTCTCCGCCGGCCGCGCTCGGCTCGAGTGGGACGGACGCGCTGGTTCGGGAGAGGCGGTAGCGAGCGGCGTCTACTTCGTTAGCGTTGAGACGCCCGACCTTATCGGGCGTTCCAAGGTGTTGGTCGTTCGCTGAGGGCGTCGCCTCGGGCAGTTGCTGAAACAAGTCGCCGGTCGTGCGCTGAGAGCATCGCCTCGGTCGGTTGACGAAGCGTCGGGATGCACGCGCGGGGCGTTGGAAGATGCCGGTCGCGCCTTGAGGACGCGGCCGCACACAATTGCTGAAATGGCCGGCGCGATTCAGTACAATCGCTGACCGAGTCGGCCCGGGCCCGCGACGATCGACCGCACAGGCGGCACCCGCGGAGCCCGGATGGCCGGAGGCGGACCATGCGGCGGGAGGGCAGCGCGTGGCGGCGTTCGAGTCGATGAAGAGCAAGGCGGGGTTCGTCGGGGGGCTTCTCGTCTTCGCCCTCCTCCTCGTCGTCCCGATGGCCGTCGAGCCGCAGATCAAGCGCATGCTGGCGATACTCGCGCTGTGCGCGATCTGGTGGGGCACTGAGGCCATCTCGATCTACGCGACAGCGCTCGTACCGGCGGTGCTCCTGCCGCTTCTCGGCATCCTGCCGCTCGGCGATGCGCTCGCGCAGTACGCGAACCGCCTGATCTTCCTCTTTTTGGGCGGCTTCCTGATCGCCCGCGCGATGATGAAGTGGGGCATCGACCGGAGGCTCGCGGTCGCCATCCTCGGAAGGGTCGGCGCGAGCGCGAAGATGCTCGTCTTCTATTTCATGCTGCTCACGGCTCTCCTGTCGGCGTTCCTCTCGAACACGGCGACGACCGCGATGATGCTGCCCATCGCTCTCGCGATCCTGACCGGATCGGGACTCGAGGCGGAGTCGCAGTACGGCAAGGTGTTGCTTCTCGGAATCGCCTACGCGGCGACGATAGGCGGAGTGGCCACGCTCGTCGGCACGCCTCCCAACGTTCTTCTCGCCGGTTTCTCCAGCTCGATCCTGGGGCAGGAGCTGTCGTTCTTCGAGTGGCTGAAGGTGGGGCTGCCGTACGCGGTCGTCATGCTGCCGCTCACTTGGTGGTTCCTCTGGTCCCTCCACAGGCCGAAGGCGAGAACGGTCGCAAGCGAGACGACGATCGAAGAGGAGAGGAAGACGCTCGGCCCAATGGAGCGGGGCGGCAAGTACACGGTGGCGTCGTTCGCGCTAGTCGCGA
Organism: Candidatus Effluviviaceae Genus IV sp.; assembly: GCA_014728245.1. Taxonomy (GTDB): domain Bacteria; phylum Joyebacterota; class Joyebacteria; order Joyebacterales; family Joyebacteraceae; genus WJLY01. Next base: position 804 of record WJLY01000139.1, on the reverse strand, counting down.
CGCTCTGGCTGACGAGGCCGTTCTGGCACATGCTGCCGTTCGAGGCGGCGAGCGTCGTGCAGGACCGCTTCGACGATTCGATCATAGCGCTCTCGTGCGCGCTCCTGCTCTTCATCGTGCCGACCGACGTGCGAAGGTGGAAGTTCCCGCTGGTGTGGGCCGATACGAGGTCGATATCGTTCGGCATCCTGTTCCTGTTCGGCGGGGGACTGGCCCTGGGAAGAGGGCTCTTCGAGTCCGGGGCGGCTCAGTGGATGGCGGGCTCGCTGTCGCTCTCGGGCGCGCTCCCGCCGATCGTGCTGATACTGGCCGTAGCGGTAATCGCTTCGTTCCTCTCCGAGATCGCCTCTAACACCGCGGTCGCCAACATGCTCATCCCGATACTGATCGCCGTGGCCACCGCCTCCGGGGTCTCTCCGTACCTGCTGATCGTGCCCGCCACCGTGGCGTGCTCAAACGTGTTCATGTTGCCGGTCTCGACGCCGCCCAACGCGATCGTCTACGGCTCGGGCAAACTCTCCATGTCGGACATGATCAGGACGGGCTTCCTGCTCCACCTGATCGGCATCGTCGTCATGACGTTGCTAGTCTACCTGATAACCGGCAAGCTCTTCGGCGTGTTCCCCGCGTAGGACGAGGCCGGCCCGGCGGTAGGGGCGCGCTTCCCGCACGGATGAGATTCGCGGGTTCGCATGCCGCCGCGCGCGCTTTCGCGTCCACACGGAGGTGTTGCGCCGGCAGGCGGCGCCGGGCACGCGCTCAGCGCGGGACGGGGACGGTCACGCTTGCGTCGGGGAGGACGAG
>WJLY01000138.1 GCA_014728245.1 Candidatus Effluviviaceae Genus IV sp. | reverse complement strand
CTGCAACGTCTTTCCGGGGCGCTTTCCTCCGAAGTACCTGCCTTCGTTCTCGTGGGGGACGCGCGACGGGTTCGTCCGCTATGACATCGAGCGCGCCCTCAAGACGGCGCGCGCCGTGATGGCGCGCCGAGGCGTAGATCTCGACGCCGACTACGAAGCTCTGGTCCGCGTGACGCACAGGAGCGCGGCGGGGGAATAAGCGAACCCCCGCCGACGGAGTCGGCGGGGGCGAGGGAGGGGACAGAAACGAGTCTGTTCCCTTGAGCGACTACTCTTTCTTCATCTCCCGGAGTTCTTCCTTCAGCTCCTCGAGCTCGTCGCGGAGCTCCTCAAGGTCCTCCTTCAGCTCTTCCTTCGTTTCGTCATCGATCATCATCGCTTCTGATCGGGCCTTGCTCAGTTCCTTGGCGTGCTTCTCGATCGCCTTCTCGTATTCCTTGATGGCCTTCTCGTACTCGCTCTCGCCGACGATGGCGACGAGCGTCATCTCCTCGCCCTTCCTGACGATGACAACGGGCGTCTCAGCGTCGGCCTCCATCTCGGATATCGCTTCGACGAGACTGGCGCGGTCGACGACTCTCATCCCGCCGACCTCGATGATCACGTCGCCGGCCCTGATGCCCGCCTTCTCAGCCGGGCTGTCCTCCACGACGTCCTCGACGAGGACGCCCTTTCCGTCAGGAACCTCGAAGTACTCGGCGAGTCCTTCGCTCATGTCGTCTATGTAGACGCCCAGACGTCCTCTTCCGGCCCCCGATATCCCGATCTCAAACCAGGGGAGAGCCATATCGCCGAGTACGGCCAGGCTCTTGAGTCCCTCCAGACCGGCTACGAACGGCCCCTTCGCTATGATCATCTCCTCGGGCTTGCTGCCGAGGGTGGCGATCAGGATCTGCTCCATGTCGTCTCTCAACACCTCTATCTCGACGTCGTCGCCGGGTTTTCTGTCGTCTATCGCGTCGATCAGATCATCCACGCTACCGGTCTCTTCCGAGCCGAGCCTGATGATGACGTCGCCGGACTCGATGCCTGCTTCCTCCGCCGGGCTCCCTTCGTAGACGCTGGCGACGAACACCCCTGACACGTCGCTTCCGATCTCCTTCGCTTCGCGCGTGTCGGCGTCGAGGTCCTGTATGCTCACGCCGAGCCAGGCCTGGTCTTCGTCGCCCTCGATCACGACCTTGAACTCGCGCGCGTCGTCTTCAGGAGCGTAGACCTTCATCGTGCGCGTGATGTCGACTGCCACGGCCGCAGGAGCGACCAGGAGCATGCAGAGCGCCGTCAGGACCGCTCCCGCTACGATCCCCCTGAACATGAAGCCACCTCCAATTGCCCGTGTCGCCGCGCTTGAGCGGGCTCGGGCGTCTTCAGCCTCCGGGCGGGTGTGGCGACTCCCGTCGGTTACACTGCCCTGTGCCTCGCCAAATGACTAACCGTCCACTCACACTGTTTTGACACGGGTCGGCGCCGCGCGTTGAAACCCTACGCCGCGCCGCGCGGGGGGCGCGGCTGTGTGGGGCCCAAATGGGCGAGGGCAGGGATTCCGCCCTGCCCTCGAGGTAACGCTCGTTCCGGCTCGCAGGGTTCGACCAACACGGCCTAGTTTCCGAGGACCGCCCACATCGAGAGCCCGATGAGCGCGAAGATGCCGCCCAGGATCATGAACACGACGATCGGTGCGACTACGGCGATGACGGCCTTGCCGCGGTCGATCTTGTACACGTGCTCGGCTGTGAGAACGGCCGGGACGAGCACCCAGAGCCCGGCGAGCACGCCGAAGACCACACCCAGGAGCGGGATTATCGATACCCACGTGACCATCACCGCGAGGCCGACGGGATTCATGAACCCCTTGAAATCGCCCTCGCCACCCAGGAACGTGACGGCCACGAAGTGCACGATGCCGGTGAAGATGAAGAACCCGATCAGCCGGATGATGGGGCCGTAGATGATGCCGAGCGGCTGAAGCGCTCCGATCGCCCAGCAGACGCCGCTTATCGCCACGACGCCCACCGCCGGGCCCAGCGCCTTCTCATCGACGGCCATCTCGCCGATCACTTCCTTGTTCAGCTTCACGATCTCCAGGGCCTTCTTCAGGTAGTCCGTGAAAGACATCGTGAAACCCTCCTCTCGTACCGGTTGGCTCGCAGTTCGTCGCCCGCCGCATTCTGCGACTCGGAGGGCGTACCATAGCTGAGCGCAGACCGCGCCACTATAGGTCAGGCCGGTCGCCGGGGCAAGCAGAAACGGCCTCGGGCAGGCGAACTGAAGAGGCCCTCCCGGCCTGAGGTGTCCTCGAGACGGTAGGGGTAGCGAAGGGCCTCCGAGCGGATTCCGCACCGAACTTGGCATAGTCTATGCAACTCAGGCAGCACAAGTGGAGCTGCAAGGTTCCGGGGGTGTGCCTGAGCGCCCGTGGCGGCGTGTCTTCGGCTTCAGAGAGAGGGCGTCCTGGCACCAGTTTCGCAGCTCCCGGCGGCATGCCGGGGGCAGAAGGAGGGAGAGAGGTCATGCAGAACAGGTGTCGGATGTTGCGCAGCGTTGCCGCTGCGTGCGTGCTGGTTCTGACGATCGCTATCTGCGGCTGCAGCACCGTCGGGCCCGAGTCTTCGTGGTCGGGCAACTCGGGCTCAGTCGAGGGCGTTGTTCGATCGAACGACGGCGATGCGCTCGCGGGCATCGACGTCACGATGCGCGCTCAGACGAGCGACGGCGACTGGATCGAGTACGAGGTTACGACGGGCGCCGGCGGCGCCTACGAGCTGGACGGCGTAGAGCTGGGTAACGAGCACTCGTTCGAAAAAGACTACGACGTCTATGTGAACCGAACGGTCGCGAGCGCCCTGCCCATCGTGTCCGCGTACGGCACGTACGTGGGCACTATTTCGGTAAGCGTCAGCGGGACGACGTGTGACGTGACCATCAGGGAAGGCGATTCCGGCGCGCCCGACACGTACGTCGACTAGCGCGGAATCGGAAGCGTCCGGCCGGGCGCGCGCAACGCGCCCCGGTGACGCGGTCTGCGGACTGCGAGGAAGAACGTACGAGGGGCCGCGTCGCGGCCCCTCGCGTCTTCCACTGGTACCGGAGGCCGGGCTCGAACCGGCACGGGCCAGAGGCCCGCGGGATTTTGAGTCCCGCGCGTCTACCAGTTCCGCCACTCCGGCGAGTGTTCGATTCCAGAATCTAGCACCGGCAGTGCCGGGCGGTCAAGCTGCGGGCGGGAGAGGAACTGAGCCGCTGAAGCTTGCGCGCCCGGCACATTGCGCTTGACTGGCCCCGGAGAGCAGCTTAGACTCTGAAGACTGGGCTATCCAGACGAGTGGGGCCATAGCTCAGTTGGGACGAGCGCTTGACTGGCAGTCAAGAGGTCGCGGGTTCGATCCCCGCTGGCTCCACCAGATTTTGAGGGCGATGCTCGCCGGGGCGCTGACTGCTTCCCGGCGAGCGCATGGATTGGGGCCGGCGGGCGAAGGAGAGCCGGGGACGACGGACGGGCTGGGCCTTGACATGGGCCTATGCCTGTGATAAACTATAACATAGGAAAGCTGGTCCGTCGCCGACCAGGAATCTAAAAGCAAGCAGGAGTCTGTTCTCAACGATCACTGCTACTGCTCAACGTCAAGCTTCTGGATGCGGAGTGTGTCTGCCGCTTCTGTCGTTGTGACGGGAGAGCGAGTGATCGTCCAAGAGAACGGATTCCTGCTTTTTCGCTACTGAGGAGGACTTCCCCCAATGCGCAGACAACCAGTGGTCGCGGCGGCACTGCTCGCGATTGCGCTCTCGGCCGTTGTGGCGGTCGCGGCAACCGGGACGGCTCGCCTGTCATTCGGACGCGCCGACGTGACAGCGGCCGATGTCAGGTCGTACGAGCGGCTGACCGTCGAAGGTTGCTCGTCCCTCGCGCCGGTCGGCGCCCCCGACCTGCCGGCGAGGGTGCTCCACTTCGTGATTCCCGGCGACTCCCGGGTGGAAGACGTGGTTGCGGAATACGAGGAGACGGAGCTTCGGGGAGCGCACCTGGTGCTTCCGGCGCAGCCCGAGGTCCCGATCGGGGAGACGCCGCGGTGGGCGGAGCCGGACCCGTCGGTCTACGAGAGCGCCGAACCCTATCCCGAGAGCCGCGTCGTGTACCT
>WJLY01000137.1 GCA_014728245.1 Candidatus Effluviviaceae Genus IV sp. | reverse complement strand
GGCCGGCGGCTTCGACCGCCGGCCCGGCGCCAAGTGGTACGCCCGAGAGGATTCGAACCTCCGCCCCCTGGAACCGGAATCCAGTGCTCTATCCAGCTGAGCTACGGGCGCTCCTCGTTCACTTCCAGCAACACGTAGTCCCTGGTCCCCAGTCCGAGACGCTCCGCATACCGGAGCTGCACGGTAGCGTCCACGTCCTGGTGCAGGTCCCTGAACTTGTCCTCGCCCGCCCTGTAGCCGGGCGACAGGTCGCTCCCCGCGGCCACGGGCCCCGCGTTCACGAGATCGTAGGAGGCCTGGTCTATGGCGACCGGATCGAGAGAAGCCAGAACCCCCACGTCCGGCGTTATCGCCGTTTTCGCCTTGCCGTAGCAGTCGCAGACGGGGTGAACGTCCGTAATGAAGTTGACGTACGCGACGCGTCCCGTCTTCAGTGTCGCGATCGCTCCGAGGTATTCTACCATCTTCCTCTGGAAGATGTCAGTCGATTCGTCCCACCTGATGCCGATGCTCTTCTGCGGGCACACGGCGATGCACTCGCCGCAGCCGATGCAGACTGTCTCGTCGATCGAGGCTTCCTCGGCGACGGCAATCGCCTCGACCGGACACCATCGCGCGCACGTCCCGCAACCGACGCACCCCTCTCTGACGTAAGGCTTCGTCGTGGAGTGCTGGTCGAGCTTCCCCGCGCGGGACGCGCCGCCCATACCCAGGTTCTTGATCGCCCCACCGAACCCGGATAGCTCGTGCCCCTTGAAGTGCGCCACGGAGATGATCGAGTCGGCCTTCACCAGCTCCGCGCCGAACGGCGCCTCCCCGACGATATCGCCGGGCGCCCGCAACCTCACCTCGCTCGTGCCCCTCATGCCGTCCGCGATCATGACCGGCGCGTCGAGCGCTTGCTGAGTGAACCCGTGCTCGGCGGCCGTCCGGAGATGCATCACGGAGTCGCTCCTCGAGCCTCTGTAGAGCGTGTTCGTGTCCGTCACGAACGGCCTGGCGCCCCGCCTGGCGAGCCACGACACGACGCGCCTGACCAGATGTGGCCGCACGTGCCCCGTCTCCTTGCTCTCGCCGAAGTGCATCTTGATGGCCGCTATGTCTCCCTCGCGGACCACCCGCCCGATCCTGCTCTCATCGAGCAGCCGATCAAGCCCGCCGGCTATGTCGTCGGCCCCGTAGCGGCCGCATCTCAGGAAGTGGACTTCGGCAGTCGCTTCAGGCATTTGAACCTCTCTTCGGATGACTCCCGATCACGTCCTTCCCCCAAGCAGGGACCTCGCTCCGATCCAGTACGAGACCGAAGACGCCGCCACAAGAACAAGCGCCACGGCGAGCGATGCGGCCTCCAGCGCCTGCAGATCCGCTAGGAAGATGATCGCAAGCGCCGCGAGAGAGACGAAGGCCGCCTTTCCGATCAGGTTCGACGAGGGCGCTCCCCCGATCCTCCGCGCCACAAGCACGGCGGCGGCCCCGATCGCGACGTCGCGTCCCAGCACGACCGAGAGGGCCCAGACCGGAAACTCGCCCCTCACGGCCAAAAAGAGCAGCACCGAGTCGACGGCCACCTTGTCGGCAAGCGGGTCCAAGACCTTCCCCAGCTCGGTCACTCTCCCGGTCCGGCGCGCCACGAATCCGTCCAGCCCGTCGGTCAGCGCCATCGCGAGCAGCACGGCCACGGCCCAGGCGCGCTCTTCCCCGGCCACCAACCAGAGAACAACCGGCACGAGACCCAGACGAAGCAACGACAAGAGGTTAGGCGCGGCCTTGAGGTCCGCGAGGCGCCCTCGGGGCGAACCCGCCGTCGCCCCTTCACGTCCCGGCTCACCTGCCGCCATTGTCACCTCTTTCCGGCGCGAGGAAGCCGTCTCCCCCGTCACTGACCGGCGAGGGTGGGAACCGCCATCGGTCACCTCTCCCTGACGCGGCCCGCCCACCGCATCTTGCGACGGAGGATCTCGTAGTAGGAATAGCCCGCCACGTCAACCAGATGAGTCGTTACGTCCGCCCTGCTCACCAGGACCGTGTCCCCCTGTCGCAGCCCGAACGCCCTCACTCCGTCGGTCGTGACGAGCGCCCTGTCGTCGCACGAGATCATCTCGATTTCGAACTCGGAGTCCGGGTCGGCGACCAGCGGCCTCATCGAGAGCGTGTGCGGACATATCGGAGTCGCCACGAGGGCCCGCACCGACGGCGTGACGATCGGCCCGCCGGCCGAAAGCGAATGCGCCGTCGAGCCGGTCGGTGTCGCCAGCACCAGGCCGTCGGCGGCGTATCTCGTTACGATCTCGCCGCCCACCCTGCCCTCGAACGACAGCATCTTCGAATCCGCGCCCTTGGCTATGACCACGTCGTTCAGCGCCAGGTGCTCCTCCGCGCCGCCCTTGAGGCCCGTCCTGAGCATCATGCGCTCTGTGACGGGAAGACCTCCGGGATCGAGCGTCTCCAGTATCTCGGGGAGGTCCTCACGGGGAATCTGAGTAAGGAATCCGAGGCTGCCCATGTTCACGCCGATGATGGGCGTCGGCCGCGACAGCTCCGCCACCCTCCGCGCCGCGTAGAGCAGCGTCCCGTCTCCCCCGAGCGCGAATATGAGATCGGAATCCTCTTCGACCGACGATGAGCGGGCGCCCTCCAGCTCTCCCAGAGCTTCCTCGGGCGTCCTCTCGTCCACGACGACGTCGAGCCCGAATCCGCGCGACCAGCCGTGGATGAGCGCCAGCACCTCCCTCAGCCCCTCTTTCGTCGGATTCGCCACTATGCCGACCGTCGTCATTTCACTCCTCCCGCCTGCCTGACGAGCATCCGGCGACGAAGTCGCGCGCCTCTTCCACGATCGAATCCGCGTCGAGTCCGCACTCCGAGAGAAGCTCGTCCCTGCGGCCGTGCGTCACGAACCTGTCGGGAAGGCCCATCATCCTTACGGCGACGTCGGCCATTCCCTCCCTGTGCAGCAACTCGGCCACGCCCGCCCCGAACCCTCCCGCCACCGTGTTCTCCTCCAGCGTCAACACGCGGCGCGACAGGCGCGCGCCCTCGAGAAGAGCGCCGGCGTCGAGCGGTTTGACGAACCGAGCGTTCAGGACGGCGACTTCGATCCCCTCCGACGCCAGACGCTCCGCCGCCTCAAGGGCTGGATATACCATCGAGCCGACCGCCGCCACGAGGAGATCCGAGCCCTCGCGCAGGACCTCTCCCTCCCCGATCGCGAGCAGCGGGGGCTCGTAGTCCATGCGCACGCCGCGGCCGGCGCCCCGCGGGTACCTGATCGCCACGGGACCGTCGCCGTACTCGGCGGCCGTCCTCACCATCGACGCGAGCTCGTTCTCGTCCTTGGGAGCCATGACCACGAGATTCGGCACGGCTCTCAAGAACGTCAGATCGAAGACGCCGTGATGTGTCGGGCCGTCGTCTCCCACGAGCCCGCCGCGGTCGACCATGAGCCTGACCGGCAGATTCTGGAGCGCCACGTCGTGTATGATCTGGTCGTACGCTCTCTGCAGGAACGTCGAATACAATGCGACGAACGGCTTCATGCCCCTCGCCGCCATGCCGGCCGCGAACGTCACGGCGTGCTGCTCGGCTATGCCCACGTCGAAGAACCTCTCGGGACAGCGCTTCGCGAGGTGCGTAAGGCCCGTGCCCGCGGGCATCGCGGCGGTTATGCCCACGATGAGCGGATCGTCCTCGGCGAGCGTCGCGAGCGTCCGTCCGAAGGCCTCCGTGTATGAGATCGCCTTCGGCCTTCCGGTGAGCGTGCCTGTCGTCTTGTCGAACGCCCCGATTCCATGGAACTTCGAGGCGTCGTCCTCGGCCGGCTGATAGCCTTTCCCCTTGGTCGTGATGACGTGGACGAGGAGCGGCCCCTCGGTGAGCTTCAGCCGCTCGAAAGCCTCCACGAGCGTCTCCAGATTGTGTCCGTCGAGCGGACCGAAGTACTTGAATCCCAGCTCCTCGAAGAGCAGCCCGGGAACGAAGACGCCCCGAATGCCCTCCAGCGCCCGGCTCGCCAGCGTCCTCGCCCTCTCTCCGATCGTCGGGATCCTGCCCAGGATGTCCCAGACCTCGGACTCCAGGCGCTGGTAGGTCGGCGCCGACAGGAGCCGGGTCAGGTACTGTGACAGCGCTCCCACGTTCTTGGAGATCGACATTCGGTTGTCGTTCAGTACGACCATGAGGTTCTTCTTCAGATGGCCCGCCTGGTTCATGCCCTCGAAGGCCAGCCCGGCGGACATCGCGCCGTCTCCTATGACGGCGATGGCGTGATCGCTCTCCCCGAGAAAGCCGCTCGCGCACGCCATCCCCAGGGCGGCGGAGATCGACGTCGAGGAATGCCCGGTATTGAACGCGTCGTGAGGACTCTCCTCGCGCCGGGGGAATCCGGCCAGCCCGCCCCGTTGCCGAAGCGTGTCGAAGCGCTCCCTGCGGCCGGTCAGCAGCTTGTGCGCGTAGCTCTGGTGGCCCACGTCCCAGATGATCTTGTCGCGCGGGGAATCGAACACGTAGTGAAGAGCGATGGTGATCTCGACCGCCCCCAGGCTGGGGGCCAGGTGGCCGCCCGTCCTCGACACGACGCGGATGATCTCCTGGCGGATCTCGCGCGCGAGCACGCCCAGTTCCTCGAGGCTCATCTTCTTGAGGTCGCGGGGTCCGCTCACTCTCTCAAGCATCGGAAATCAGCTCCGTCTCTCAACGATGAAGCGCGCGATCGCTCTCATTCCCCAAGCGGGCTCGCCGAACGGCTCCAGAGCCTCGACCGCCTGATCCGCGAGCGACTTCGCCCGCAGAGCGGCGGCGTCTACACCGACGGCGGCCGGATAGGTCAGCTTGCCCGCGGCCGCGTCCTTCCCCACCGCCTTGCCCATTTCCTCGGCCTCGCCCGTGAGATCCAGAAGATCGTCCGCGATCTGAAAGGCGAGCCCGACGGCCCGCCCGTACGACGAGAGCGCGGCCATCACGTTCTCGCTCGCGCCTGCCACGATGCCCCCGATCCTAACGGCCGCCTCGATCGGCATCGCGGTCTTTCTCCTGTGGATGAAGGTGACCGACTCCTCGGTCGGCGTCCCGCCCTCGAAGTCCATGTCGGCGGCCTGGCCTCCGACCATCCCGCCGCCGCCGTTGGCCTTGGCCAGTACCGTGACGATCCTCGACCTGCTCTCCGGGGGGAGGGACGCATCGCTCGCGGCCAGCTCGAAGGCCAGTGTCAGGAGCGCGTCTCCGGCGAGTATGGCGGTCGCCTCGTCGAAGGCCCGGTGCCAGGTCGGCCGTCCCCGTCTCACGTCGTCATCATCCATCGCCGGGAGGTCGTCGTGGATCAGCGAATACGTGTGAATGAGCTCGGTGGCGCACGCGGGCGACGCGGCCGGGCCCGATTCACCGCCCGCGACCTCGCACGCCAGCAGCACGAGTATCGGCCGCAACCTCTTGCCGCCGGAGAAGACGCTGTACCTCATCGCCTCGTGAAGCCGCTCCGGTGGTGTCTCCGAGGGCGGGAGGTACCGGTCGAGCGCCGCCTCGACCTCGTCGCGCCGCTCGGACATAAGATCCCGCAATCGCGGATCAGTCATCGGGAAGCCCTTCTTCCTCGTCGAGCGGGGCGAGATCGAACTCTCCCTGCTCGGTCTTCATGAGCTTCATCACGCGCTTCTGGGCCTTGTCCAGCTCCTTCGTGAGCGACTCCGCGAGCTTCGTGCCCTCCTCGAACGCCTCGAGAGACTCCTCCAGCGACAGCTCGTTCTGCTCGAGCGCCCTGACCAGCTCCTCGAGCCGCTCCAGGCTTTCTTCGAAGCTTCTCTTCTTCCCGGTCAAGTCTCGCTCCTCCCCTTGCTCTGCCTCCCCTCGTCCGTCACCTCGCCCACCACGCACTCGAACGACCCGTCGGCGACTCTCACGCGGACCCCGTCTCCCTCCCGCACGTCGGTCACCGATCGCACGGTCGCCAGCTCGGGCAGAAGCTCGACGACCGCGAATCCCCGGGCGAGTATGTTCGCGGGGTCCGAGAGCCTGAGCTCGGCGCGCACGCGATCGACACGGCCTCTCGCGATCTCCAATCGGTCGCGTACCCTCGCGCCCAGACGTCCCACAAGCCCGTCGACCCGCTCCGAAAAACGCTCGACGAGTCTGGCGGGGGCCCTCATCCCGTACGCGCGCATGCACGCATCGAGGCGATCGCGGCGCGACTCGACCCATCTGGCGAGAGCCGCCTCTATCCTTTCGAGCGACGTCGCTACTCCCCGCCGCAGCTCCCCCGCGTCGGGCGCCACGAGCTCCCCGGCGTTCGACGGCGTCGCGGCGCGCACGTCGGCAACGAAGTCGGCGATCGTGTAGTCGATCTCGTGGCCGACTGCCGAGACGACGGGCGTTTTCGAGTCCGCGATCGCCCTCGCGACGGTCTCCTCATTGAAGGCCCACAGATCCTCGAGGGAACCTCCCCCGCGTCCCACGATCATGACGTCGGCGCCGCCCCACTGGTCGATCAGTCGGATCGCCCGGGCGATTTCCGGGGCCGCCTTCTTCCCCTGCACCGCGGCCGGAGCGACGACCAGACGGATCCACGGTGCTCGCGCTCTCACGACGCGTATCACGTCGCGGACCGCCGCTCCGCTGGGAGACGTCACGACGGCGACGGTCGACGGAAAGGCCGGGACCGGTCTTTTGCGAGACGGGTCGAACAGGCCCTCGGCCGCGAGCCTGCTCTTGAGCTTCTCGAACGCTGCGGCCAGGTCCCCGATCCCGGCCGGCCGCATCTGCTCGACGTAGAGCTGGTACTTCCCAGCCGGCTCGTAGACGCGCACCTGTCCCCAGGCCACCACCTTCATCCCGTCCTCGGGCTCGAAGTCGAGGCCGCGGTTTCTGAACTTGAACATGACCGCAGGCAATCTGCACTCCTCGTCCTTCAGCGAGAAGTACATGTGCCCCGAACGGTGGTGCACGAAGTTGGAGATCTCTCCCTCCACCCAGAAGAGCGGGAGAGCGCTCTCCAGCACCTCCTTCACGAGGGACGTGACCTCGCTCACGGAGTAGACCCGCTCCTCCGCCCCCGGTTCCCTGCCGCGCCTCTTCCCGATAGGCCCGCCCCCTTCCCTCATCGCGCGCGCTCGGCAGCGCTCTCGGCCGCAACGACCGCGTTCCGCAGGAGAATGGCCGTCGTGAGACGACCGACGCCCCCCGGCACCGGCGTCACGGCGGCGGCCCGGCCGAGCATCTCCTCGAAGGCCACGTCTCCCACGATCCTGTAGCCTTTTTCCGACTCCGGGTCTTCCACCCTGTTCACACCGACGTCTATGACGACCGCCCCCTCCCCGACCATTTCGCCCCGGACGGCCTCCGGAGAGCCCATCGCCGCGACCACTACGTCGGCCGCCCGCGTGTGAGCGGCGAGATCGCGCGTGCGAGAGTGGCAGACGGTCACCGTAGCGTTGCCCCTGTCGCACTTGCGGAGGAGGAGCGCCGCCAGCGGACGGCCCACGACCGCGCTGCGTCCTACGATGGCAACGTGGCTGCTCTCTATCGGTGTCCGGCTTCCCGCCAGCATCTCCACGACGCCAAGAGCGGTGGCCGGCGCGAAAGCGTCGCGCCCCGAGAAGAGCCGCCCCATGCTCGCATCCGTCGCCCCGTCGACGTCCTTCCAGGGCGCGATCTCCTCGACGACCGTCGCCGGAACCCAATCCGGGAGCGGCTGCTGAACGATGATCCCAGACACGTCTTCGTCCTCGGAGAGCGCCCGGATCGAGCCCCCGACGTCCTCCCGCCCGCCGTCCGCCGGGATCTCCACGAGTCTGGCATCGACTCCCACACGATCGGCGGCCTTGAGGATGCTCTTCGAGTAGATCCTAGACGCCGGGTCCTCTCCCGCGAGCACGATCGCCAGCGCGACAGGACGCCCGGAGTCCCTCAGGGCGCCCGCGCGCTCCGCGACGTCACGTCTGATCGCTTCCGCGATCGGCTTCCCCTCGAGGATGATCGTCTTCAAGCGCTCTCCCCGCTGCCCATGTGTTCGGCCTTGAGGCGCTCGATCGAGACCGCCGCGCCGGAGCGTGTGTCTATCTCCAGAAGTACGCCGTTCAGCACTCCCGTTCCGTCGCCGATCTCGTAGCGCCTGGGTCTCGCCTTCAGGAATCTGTCCAGGGCGACGCTCTTCTTCATGCCGATCACCGAGTCGGACGGACCGGTCATGCCCGCGTCGGTGATGGCGGCCGTGTGGCCCGCGACGATCCGCTCGTCCGCGGTCTGCACGTGGGTGTGCGTGCCGAGGACCGCGGTGACGCGGCCGGCAAGGTGGTAGGTGAGCGCGATCTTCTCCGAGGTGGCTTCCGCGTGGAAGTCGCAGATGATGATCGGAGTCGTCTCCCCGAGCCTGTCCGCGACCACCAAGCCCGCGCGAAAGGGGCAGTCGAGCGCGCCCATGAAGGTACGACCCTGCAGGCTCATGAGGCCGACCGTCACCTCTCCGTCAATGTCGAGCGTCGTGCTGCCCCTGCCGGGTGTGCCCGGAGGGTAGTTGGCGGGACGCACGATCCGGCTCTCCCGCTCCAGAACCTCGGGGGCCTCCTTCCTGTCGAACGTGTGGTCCCCGGTCGTCAGAAGGTCGACGCCCGCGTTCAGGATCTCCCGTACCGTCCGCTCGGTTATGCCCAGGCCGCCGGCTGCGTTCTCGCAGTTGGCTACGACCAGATCGATCCCGTGCCGCTCTCGGAGACCGGGAAGCAGCGCGCCGACTGTCTCCCTGCCGACCCTGCCGACGATGTCCCCTATGAAGAGCGTCTTCAATCGCTGCAAGAGACCCCCGAGTTCAAGCGCGGGAGACCGGCGGCCCGCCCGGAGGCCGCCGGCGCCCACGGAGCGGGAAGGCGGCCCGTTCGGCAAGCCGAAGCCGGCTACTTGGCGTAGTCGACCGAGCGCGTCTCGCGGATCACCACGACCTTGATCTGGCCGGGGTACTTGAGCTCAGCCTCTATCTTCCGCGCGACCGCCTGTGCCAGCACCTCGGCCCTTGCGTCGTCTATCTTCTTGTGCTGGACCATGATCCGTATCTCGCGGCCCGCCTGGATCGCGTACGACCTCTCGACGCCCTGGAACGAAGACGCTATATCCTCCAGCTTCTCAAGCCTCTTGATGTAGGTCTCGAGGGTCTCGCGTCTCGCCCCCGGCCGCGCCCCGGAGACGGCGTCCGCGGCCTGTACCAGCACCGCGATCATCGACTGGGGCTCCACGTCCTCGTGGTGCGACTCTATCGAGTTGACGACGATCTCGTCCTCGCCGTAGCGACGCGCCAGCTCCGCTCCGAGGGCCGCGTGCGTGCCCTCCATCGAGTGATCGACCGCCTTGCCGATGTCGTGCAGGAGACCGGCCCGCTTGGCCATCGTCGCGTCGAACTCCAACTCGCCGGCCATCAGGCCGCAGAGATAAGCCACCTCCTTGGAATGCTGGAGCATGTTCTGCCCGTAGCTCGTCCTGTATCGCAGCCGTCCGAGCAACTTGATCATCTCCGGCTTCAGATCGTGGATACCCACGTCCAGGCAGGCCTCCTCGCCGAGCTCGACGATCTGCTCGTCCAGCTCTTTCCGGACCTTCTCGACGACTTCCTCTATCCGGCCCGGGTGTATCCTGCCGTCGGTGATCAACCGCTCCAGAGAGAGCCTTGCGATCTCCCTCCTGACCGGATCGAAGCCGGAGAGAATCACCGCCTCCGGCGTGTCGTCCACGATCACGTCTATGCCCGTCGCGGTCTCGAAGGCCCTTATGTTCCTGCCCTCGCGACCTATTATCCTCCCCTTCATCTCGTCGTTCGGGAGATTGACGACCGACACCGTCGACTCGACCACGTGGTCGGCCGCGCACCTCTGGATGGCCATCGTCAGGACCTGCTTGGCCTCCTTGTCGGCCGTCCTGCGCGCATCGTCCCTGATGTCCTTGATCATCCTCGCTGCCTCGAGTCGCGCGTCGCTCTCCATGTTCCTGATCAGGAGCTTCTTGGCGTCGTCCCTGTTCATTCCCGCTATGCGCTCGAGACGCTCGTTCTGCTCCTCGAGGAGCTTCGACAGGTTCTCGGACCGATCCTTCAGCGAGGTCTCCTGCTTTCCGAGATCGGATTCGAGCTTGTCGAGCTCGGTCTCCTTCTTCTCGATGAACTCGAGCTTCCGCTCCAGGTTCTCCTCGCGCTTCTCAACCTGGCGCTGCAGCTTCTCGACCTCCTGGCGCGTCTGTTGCGTGTCTTCCTCGAACTTGGCCTTGGCCTTGTACCACTCGTCCTTGGCCTCGAGTACGGCCGCCTTCTTCTGCGTCTCGGCTTCCCTCTCGGCCTCCCGCACGATCTTCTCCGCCAGCTCCTCTGCGCTGACGATCTTGCTGCGGTCAACGAGCCTCCTGGCGAACCAGCCCGCCAGGAAGACCCCGACGGCGACCAGGAAGACGATGATCACTACCCAGAGTTCCGTTCCCATGCCGGTTTCATCCTCCCATCTATCTCATTACGGTCCCTGTCCGCCGGGCGCGACGGGGCGTGGAAGCCTGCTCGATCCGCGGCCGGCCCGACCGGCCGCGGCGAGAGAGCTTCACTCGACCTCGGAACCCGCGCCCGGAGGAGCGTCGTCCCAGTCGGACAACCGCTCCCGGACCTCCCTCTCAAAACCGCTCGCACCTGGCCGGTAGTAGACCGCCTCTCCGGCTCCGTAATCACCACGTCTGCCCTCGGACTCGGACCGGGGCATCTCGTAGCCCCTCCCGTGCCTGAGTCGGGCGGCGCCGGCGTAGCTCGCGTCCCTCAGATCGTCCGGGACCTCCGGAGCCGCTCCGTTCTCCACGTCCTCGAGAGCTTCGCCCACGGCGTCGGCGCAGCTTCTGCTCTTCGGCGCCGTCGCCAGGTAGATGGCGGCCTCCGCCAGCGCGTAACGCGCCTCAGGCATGCCGACCATCTCGACCGCCCTCGCGGCCGCCACTGCCACGAGGAGGGCGCGCGGATCGGCCATACCGATGTCCTCGGACGCCGATATGACCAGCCTGCGCGCGACGAAACGCGGGTCCTCCCCTCCCGAGAGCATCCTCGCCATCCAGGCGAGCGCCGCGTCGGGCTGCGACGCCCTAACGCTCTTGATGAACGCAGACGCCACGTCGTAATGCGAATCGCCGTCTCTGTCGTAGCGGACCACGCGCTTCGTGAGGCACTCCGCCGCCGCGTCGAGGCCGACACGGATGAGCCCGCTCATGTCCGGGGGTGTCGAGAGCACCGCCAGCTCGAGCGCGGACAGCGCCTTCCGGGCGTCCCCCAGGCAGTTCTCCACCAGATGCGCGCGCGCCTCAGGCGTGAGCTCCACCTTGTAGTCGCCGAGCCCGCTGTCGCGATCGGAGAGGGCCCGGTCCAGGATGTCAGATATCTCGCCCTCTCCGAGCGGGCGAAGCTCGAACACCTGGACGCGCGACAGGAGAGCGTGATTCAGATAGAAGAAGGGGTTCTCGACCGTGGCCCCGATCATCGTTACCACGTCGTCCTCGAGAGGAGCCAGCAGGACGTCCTGCTGCGCCTTGTTGAAGCGGTGAACCTCGTCGATGAAGAGAATGGTCCGCCTGTCGGTCGTCGCCCGGGCGCGCGCGACCGCCGCGCGGAGGTCGCCGACGCCTGCCTCGACCGCGTTCAGCATCAGGAGCGCGGAACGCGTGACGCCCGCGACGACGTGTCCCAGAGACGTCTTGCCCGAGCCCGGCGGACCGTAGAGGATCACTGAGAAGAGACGGTCGGACTCAACGGCGCGCCGGAGCAGCTTGCCCGGCGCCAGAATGTGACTCTGCCCCTCGTATTCGTCGAGCGTCGCAGGTCTCATCCGCCGCGCAAGCGGAACATGCTTCGGCGACTCCGCCGCAGCGGTCTCTTTGAACAGATCGGGGTTGCCGTATCCCACTGCCGCTCCTCACAGGGCGCCGCGCCGGGGTGCGGGCTCCTCTTCGTCAACGACAGGCGACGGACGGTGGAAGCTGATCTCATCCGGAGATAATGCGGTGAGGTCGTCTGCGGGGCCCGGACGACACGCGGGGTCGGAACGCCATGCGGCTCAGCGCTCGAGCCGCCAGGTCGGTCGCGACTGTCAGTCCTCGAGTTCCGAGTCGAGAGACGTCTTCAGTTCCTCGGCCCGTTCGTGTACCTGGGCCAGCAGCCTGTTGCGGTCCTCGCGTTCCCTGAAAAGCTCCCCGGCGATGTTGAGCGCGGCAAGTATCGCCACCTTGAGCGCGGAGCTTACTGAAGTCGCTTCGGAGACCTCTCCCATCTTGCTGTCTACGTAGTGGGCTATCTCCTGGATCGACTCGGGATCCGCGTCACCGCGAATGCGGTACTCCGACCCGAATATCTGCACCTTGACGCTGTTCATTCCGTTCTTCTCGGGGTCCGGCAACGCTGCCTCCACCGGCCGGTCAAGGCCCGACGGAATCGGGTTCCGCCTGCTCTATTCGTCTCTCGATGCTCCTCGAGATGCCTCGTATCGTCATCGGCCCAGTCTCTCCGCTATCTTCCGGAGCCTGGCCTCCAGGCGCTTCTTCGTCCTGGAATCCACCTTCTGGCCCGACTTGATCGACTCGATCTGGTCGGCCAGTCCGTCTATCTCCTTTCCAAGCGCCCGCACGCTCTGGGAGAGCCGCGCGTTCTCCTCTTTCAGCGCGGCCAGGCGCTCGACGGCCTTGGCCACCGAGCCCTCAAGCTCTTCGAGTCCGGGCAGCTGCATGCGTCCTCTTGCCGGGGCCGTGCGCTACTCGCGCAGCGTCGCCCCGAACTCCCGGAGCAACCTGTCGACTATCCTGGCGTTGACGTCGTCGACCTCGTTGTCCGTGAGTGTTCTGTCCTTCGACATGTACGTGAGAGCGAAGGCCAGGCTCTTCTTCTCCCGACCCAGCTGCTCTCCCCTGTACACGTCGAACACCTGAACGTCTGCCAGCAGGTCCTCGCCGGCGTCCTCTATCGATCTCAATACCGAACCCGCCTCGGTGTCCTCGGGCACCACGATCGCAAGATCGCGCCGGACCTTCGGATATCGCGGCAGCGGCTCGAACTCCCGCTCCTTGTCGCAGCGGACGGCCAGCTCGTCGAGGTCCAGCTCGAAGGCGAACACGGGGAAGTCGAACCCCCAGAGCCTGCGGGTTTCCCTCGACACCATGCCGAAAGCGCCGACGGGACGGCCGCTGAGGCCCAGCCCTGCGCCGGCGTCGCTCGACAGGAACGGGCAATCGTAGCAGGAGGTCTCGGGGCTGTCAACCTCCAGAGCTTCCAGCAGGCCCCACACGACCCCCTTCCCGTCGTAGTAATCTATCTCGTCCGGGGCGGTATCCCAAACGGGTCTGCCGCGAAGGCCACAGATGGCTCCGGAGAGCCTCCAGTCCTCGCGGTGCTGCCCGTTCTCCGAGCGCCCGAAAACCTTGCCTATCTCGAAGATCCTGACGTCGCGGACGCCCACGTTCCTGTTGCGGCGAATCACGTCGAAAACGCCCGGGAGGAGCGAGGTCCGAAGGTACGGCGTGTCCTTGTTGACCGGGTTCCGCACGAGCACCGGGTCACCGCCGGCCGCCTCCGCCGTCTCCGGCGTCACGAAGGAGCTGGTCAGCACCTCGTGAAGGCCGAGCCCCACCATCGCGTCCCTGACTCGGCTCCTCATCCTTCGCGCCGGGTCGCCGGTCGTCTCCAAGGGGTGATAGGGGACTATCGCTTCGATGCGGTCGTAGCCGTGGAGCCGCGCCACCTCCTCTATCAGATCGGCTTCGGTCTCGACGTCGTGCCGGTGTGGAGGGACAGTGACATCGAGTGACCCGTCGCCTCCGGGACGTACGTCGAATCCGAGTCGGTCGAGATACAGCACCATGTCGTCCCGCGACAGCTCGTCGGTCAGCATCGCCCGAACCCGGTCCTCACGGAGTCCGACGGTCACCTCACCCCGGTCCTTCCTTCCCTCGTCGATCGCGCCCGGCGCAACGCGTCCACCCGCCAGCTCGGCCATGAGGGCGCAGGCCCTACCGGCGACGTCGCCCATGGCGGACGCGTCTATTCCGCGCTCGAAGCGCAGCGAGGCCTCCGTCCTCATGGCCAGCTTCCTGGCGGTCCTGCGTATCGTCACCGGATCGAACCACGCGCACTCGAGAAGCACGTCGCGCGTCGCAGGCGTCACCTCGGTCTCGCCGCCTCCCATGATCCCGGCGAGCGCGACAGGTGAGTCGCCCGCGCAGATCAGAAGATCGGCGTCCGAAAGAACGCGCTCCTCGCCGTCCAGCGTCGTGAGTGTCTCCCCCCGCCTCGCCTTCCTCACCACGATCCGCTTCTCGGGCAGCCGGGCGTAGTCGAATGCGTGGATCGGATGCCCGTACTCCAGCATCACGAAATTGGTGACGTCGACGATATTGCCGAGACTTCGCACGCCCGCGCCCCTCAACCGCCTCGCCAGCCATGGCGGAGACGGCCCGAAGGTGAGGCCGGTCACCAGCCTTGCGATGTACCTGGGACAGCCCTCGGGGTCCGCGAGCTCGGCCGCCGCCGCCTCGACGGCGGGAGAACCCGACTCCCGCACCTCGAAGTCAGGCACCCTGAAGTCCGCGGACAGCGCCGCGGCCACCTCGCGCGCCACACCGAGAACGCCCATACAGTCGGGTCGGTTGGGCTGCACATCGAGCTCGATCACCTCGTCGTCGAGACCCAGCAGGTCGCGCACGTCGCTTCCGACGTCGACGTCCCCGAGATCGATGATACCCTCAGAGGCTTCTTCCAGCCCCAGTTCGGCCGCCGAAACCAGCATCCCCTGCGAAAGCCTCCCGCGGATCCTGCGCTCGGAAACCTTCATTCCACCAGCCAGCTTCGCGTCAGGGAGCGCCAAAACGCTCGTCATGCCCGCGCGGACGTTCGGAGCGCCGCACACTACGGTGGATGAGCCCTCGCCCCAGTCGACCACACACACCTTGAGCGCGTCGGCGTCGGGATGCTTCTCGCTGGTCACCACGCGCGCCGCGACGACGCCGGTCACGCCGGCGCCCGGAGCGCCCAGATAGTCCGTCTCTGTCAGCGACTCGGTGAGAACGCGGGCGAGCTCCGCTCCATCGATCTCGAAGTCCACGTAGTCGCCGAGCCACTTGAGGCTGACCTGCATGTGATCCTTCCCGACGGCCGCCTACCCGCGGCGTCACACCTGATCGAGAAACCTGAGGTCGTTCTCGAGAAACAACCTGATGTCGTCAGTCCCGGTCATCATCATCGAAATGCGGTCCACGCCGAGCCCGAAAGCATACCCCGTGTACACGTCCGGATCGTAACCGACGGCCTCGAAGACCCTGGGATCGACCATCCCCGCCCCGAGAAGCTCTACCCAGCCCGTACCCTTGCACACCGGGCAGCCGCGGCCGCGGCACACGCGGCACTGAAGGTCGACCTCGGTCGACGGCTCGGTGAAGGGGAAGAAGCCGGCCCGGAACCTGACTCCCACGTCCTGTCCGTAGAGCTCGTGCAGGAACTTCGTGAGAACGCCCTTCAGTTCGCCCACGCGCACGTTCCGGTCCACGTACAGCCCCTCGAGCTGGTAGAACTCGGAGCTGTGGGACGCGTCGGACGCCTCGTTGCGGTAGACCCTGCCGGGCGCGATGATGCGGATGGGCGGCCTGCGGGACTGCATCACGCGTATCTGCACGGGGGACGTATGCGTGCGAAGCAGCCTGCCGCCCTCGACGAAGAACGTGTCGTGCATGTCTCGCGCGGGATGGTCGGGCGGGATGTTGAGAGCGTCGAAGTTGTGGAAGTCGTCCTCGATGTGGGGACCGAGCGCCACCTCGAAGCCGAGAGTGCGGAAGATCTCTTCGAGCCTCTCCAGGGTACGGATGAGCACGTGCCTGCGGCCGACCCACGGAACGCGCCCGGGGAGCGTGAGGTCGAGCGCCCCGGTCCTGCGTGCGCCCTCGGCCATTCGCTCGCGCGCCTCTTCGCAGAGCGCCGCCAGCTCCTTCTTCAGGTCGTTCGTCGCTCGGCCGACGCGCCGCCGCTCCTCGGGGTCGAGATCCTTAAGGCCCCTGGATATCCTGTTCAGCTCGCTCTTGCGGCCCAGATAGGCTACGCGCGCGTCCTCCAGGGACTTCTCGTCGGTCGCCGAGCTGAACGCCTCCCTGGCCGCTTCCCCGATCTCTCTCAGCCTGTCGAGCACGGACTCCTCCGCTGCGGGACTGTCCCTAGTTCTCCAGATTCCCCTTCGCGATGGAAACCAGTTCGGCGAAGCCGGCGGCGTCATTGACCGCCATGTCGGCCAACACCTTCCTGTCGACCTCGACGTTCGCCGTCCTGAGACCGTGCATGAACCGGCTGTAGGACAGCCCGTGCTCTCTGGCGCCGGCGTTGATCCTGACGATCCACAGTCTGCGCATGTCGCCCTTGCGGCGCCTTCGGTCGCGGTAGGCGTACTGCCCGGCCCGCTGTACCGTCTCCCTGGCGGTCCGGATCAGCTTGCTGCGTCCGCCGCGATAGCCTTTCGCCGCCTTCAGTATCTTCTTCCTCCGCCGCCTCGACGACGGAGCCCCTCTAGCTCGTGCCATCTCCTCGATCGTCCTTTCCAGTTACGCCCCGCGCTCGCGGGCTCCCGCTTCCCTTCGCGAGTCACCTACTCCGGAAGTAGCTTCTCGACGCGCGGCTTGTCGGCCGGATGAACATACGCCGGCTTCCGCAGATCGCGCTTCTGCCTGGAGCTCTTTCTGATGAAGAAGTGGCCTCCGTAGGCTCGTCTGCGCAGGATCTTACCCCTTCCCGTGCGCTTGAACCTCTTCGCCGCTCCCTTGTGAGTCTTTATCTTCGGCATCGTCTCCCCTGTTCTTGTCCTTCTTCTTCGAAGCCGGCTTGGGCGCCAGGACCATCATCATGGTCCTGCCCTCGGACCTGATAGGCACCTCGACGTTGGCGGCGTCGGAAAGGTCCTCTATGAGCCGCTCCATCACCTTCCTGCCCAGCTCCTTGTGAGCCAGCTCTCTTCCCCTGAAGATGACGGTGCACTTGACCTTGTCGCCGCCCGCGAGGAACTCCTCGGCGTGTCGCTTCTTGAAGTTGTAGTCGTGCGGCTCGATCTTCGGCCGCATCTTTATTTCCTTGACGACCGTCACGTGCTGGTGCTTCTTCGCCTCCTTGGCGCGCTTCCGCATCTGGTACATGTACTTGCCGTAGTCCATGACCTTGCAGACCGGAGGTCGTGCCTTGGGCGACACTTCCACGAGGTCGAGTCCCTGCTCCTCGGCCATCTTGAGCGCCTCGGACGTCTGCATTATCCCGACCTGCGTCCCGTCCTCCGTTATGACCCGCACCTGCGGAATCCGTATCCGACGATTGACGCGCGGGGCCTTTATTGCCACCGTACCTCCTTCCTTCGGCCACTCGGCTGACGTGACCACGAGACACGAAACGGGATGCAAAGAGATGCATCCCGTCGCCGCGCCCGGGGTCGAGTGCCCGAACCTGCGTCCCTTACCTCTTCGGTACCCGATGCGGGCCCTTGAGGTGAGAAGCGAGATGCTTCTGCTTCGACATCCTTATGAATCTGTCGGCGCTTCAGAGAACGCGTATTCTGCGCCTCCTGCTGCGAGCTGGGCGCCTCATGCGCGAAGCCGCGCAACGCTTGCACGGGCGCCAGCCGGTTAAGAATGGTGGGCGATACTGGACTCGAACCAGTGGCCTCTTGCATGTCAAGCAAGCACTCTAACCAACTGAGCTAATCGCCCATGCCCGAAGGAGGCCCGTCCGGACCCCCTCCAACCCCATAAGGTATCCCACGGAGAAGACGGTGTCAAGACCCAATAGCCCCCGGCGAGGAGCGCGGTCACGGCCTTTTGATTCCGACCACGCGTACCTCGCTCATCTCGAGCACGGCGTAGGCGGGCCCCTCCCGCCCGAGCCCGCTCTCCTTCTCGCCTCCGTAGGGCATGAGGTCGACGCGGAACGTGGGCACGTCGTTGACCATCACGCCTCCGCACCG
>WJLY01000136.1 GCA_014728245.1 Candidatus Effluviviaceae Genus IV sp. | reverse complement strand
TCTCGAAGGCCTCCCGAAGCAGAAAGGGCTCCACCGTCGAGCCCTTGCCGACGTCGACGAAGATCCTCTCGACCCTGGAGCCGGGATGGTCGGCCATCGTCGCGTCGACGACTTCCATCATGCTCTGACAGACAGAAAGCTCGTGCACGGGATTCCCTCGCTCCGGTCAGCAGATCCTCGGCAACTGGACGCCCTCGAGCATCACGATCGGTCGCAGACCGCCCACCCGCGTGCGCATGTGCACCCCCGGCCTCCCGCCGACCTCGCCGATGAGGGCCGCATCGCGGCCCAGCTCGTGGCCCCTGAGCGCCTTCATTATCGGCTCCGCGCCGTCGGGCGGCGCCACGATGACGGCTTTGCCCTCGTTGGCCATGTAGATGGGATCGAAGCCCAGAATGTCGCAGACCGAAGCGACGCTCTCACGCACCGGAACGCGGGCTTCGTCGACGGTCACGCCGAGACCCGAGCTCGACGCTATCTCGCAGAGCGTCGTCGCCAGCCCACCCCTGGTCGGGTCGCGCATCATCCTCGTCTCCGGGCACGCCCCTAGGACCGTCTCGGCGAGCGAGTGGAGCGGCGCGCAGTCGCTCTCTATGGATTCGCTGACCTTGAGCTCCTCTCTCGCGAGGAGTATCGCGGTCTCGTGGTCTCCGATCATCCCGGACACGATGACGACGTCGCCCTCCCTGACGTTGCCGGCGCCGAGGTTCCTGCCCGCGGGAACGACCCCCAGCCCCGCCGTGTTCAGCATGAGGCCCCCGACTGCGCCACGCTCCACGACCTTCGTGTCGCCGGCCGCCACGCGCACGCCGGCGCTCTCCGCGGTACGGCCGAGAGAGGAGAGCGCCCTCTCGAGGTCAGACAGGGGCAGCCCTTCCTCGGCTATGAGCCCGAGCGTGAGATAGGCGGGAAGCGCTCCCTTCATGGCCAGATCGTTGACCGTTCCGCAGACCGCGAGCTTGCCTATGTCGCCTCCGGGGAAGAACAGGGGCTGGACCACGAAGCTGTCCGTCGTGAGCGCTACCCTGCCTCCCTCCAGAGCGCGGCCGAGCAGGTCCGGCAGGACCGCCGAGTCGTCGAGGTCGTTGAGAACCGGATTGCCTATTCGGGAGAGGAGTGTGTCCTCGATGAGCTCGTGCATCAGTGTCCCGCCGCTCCCGTGGGCGAGGCTGATTCGGGCCCCCGCGCCCGGCTCTTCCTTCTCCTGGTTCGCCAAACGTCCGTCCTCTCAAGTATGCCCCGGGCGGTCCTTCGGTCGCCTCTCGCCGGCCCCCGGCCGCTTCGCGGTCCTCTCTCATCGGCCACCGTCACCACGGGACTCGTGTTCGCGTCTCTGCGCTCCGCCCACAGCCGCCTCGCGGTCCCTGACCACGGCCGTTACACCGGGGACCGCCGTCAGCCTTCGTTCCTCTCGTACTTGTAGAACGCCGCGCACGCTCCCTCAGAGGAGACCATGCAGGGGCCGACGGGATCGCGCGGAACGCATCTCGTCGCGAATAGCGGGCAGTCGGTAGGCAACTTCGTCCCCAGCATGATCTCCCCGCATATGCACCCGGTCGCCTCGGCGTCGAGCGGCACGTCGACGTCCAGCTTGACGCGGGCGTCGTAGTCGACGAACTCGCTCGAGAACCCGTATCCGCTCTTCTCGATCTCTCCTATCTCGCGCCAATCGGAGTCCCGCACCTCGAACACCCGGTCCAGCAGCTCCTGCGCGCGGACGTTCCCCTCGGGCGTCACGGCGCGGCCGTATTCGTTCTCTACACGGGCGTCGCCTCCGCCGCGCACCTCCCTGATCTGCTCGAGCAACATCACGATTCCACCCAGTATGTCGAGGGGCTCGAACCCCACGACGACGCAGGGCATGTTGTGGCGCGAGGCGACGGGCTCGTACGCCGACGACCCGATTATCGTGCTCACATGTCCCGGGCAGATGAACCCGTCGAGGGCGCGCCCGGGCAGCGCCGCGAGCATGTGGAGCGCGGGCGGCACGAGCTTGAAGAGAGGGAGCACAGAGAAGTTGGCGATGCCTCGCTCCTCTGCCGCGATCACCGTGGCCGCTATAGTAGGCGAAGTCGTCTCGAAACCGATGCCGAGGAACACCACCTCCCTGTCAGGGCTCAGGCTCGCCACCTCCAGAGCGTCGAGCGGACTGTAGACTATCCGCACGTCCGCGCCCGACGCCTTCTCCCTCTCGAGCGTCGAGCCGGATCCCGGCACGCGCATCATGTCGCCGAAGGTGACCACGATCGCCCGGGGGTCGCGGGCGACAGCGATCGCCCTGTCTATCTCGCGCTGTGGCGTCACGCAGACTGGACAGCCCGGGCCGGAGAGGAGCCGGAGGTCGTCCGGCATGAGAGAGCGGATACCGAAGCGCGAGATGGCGACCGTGTGCGTTCCGCACACCTCCATCAGCGCGGCCGGCCCGTCGACAAGCTCTCGGATACGCGCGACCAGGGCGCGGGCCTCGGGCTCCGAACTGAAGCGCTCCCGATCCATGCCTCTCCCCTCACGGCTCGTCGCCGAGCGCTCCCGCGAGATCCCGGAAGAGGGAGAGCGTCTCCTCCGCCTCCTCCTCGCTCAGTATCTCGATCGCGAAACCCGCGTGAACAAGCACGTAGTCTCCGGGCGCGGCGTTCGGCACGAGCGTCAGGCTCGTCTCCCTGGTGACGCCCCCGAAGTCCACGAGCCCCGTGGCACCCTCAACCTCTGTGATCCTCCCGGGAATTGCCAGGCACATATTTCTTGAGTCATCTCCATTCGTTGTCTTCACCGGGTCGCGGGACACTCGCCCGCCGCGACGTCCGCATCGCGTCCCCGGCGCATGGCCGCCGGGTCGACGCCGCCCCCTAACGTATCACACCTTCCCTCTCTTCAGTCGCTCGTTCGCCACGACCGCCTGGCCGAGCGACACGCCCCCGTCGTTGATCGGCGCCTCCCGCGGCAGGAGGACCTCGAAGCCGTCCCTCTCGAGCATGCGCCACAGCCTCCCGAGAAGCAGCCTGTTCTGGAAGACGCCGCCCGCGAGCGCGACCGTCCGAAGCCCCGTCGACTCGGATACGCGTCTGGTCGCCCGCAGGCAGAAATCGGCGACGGTGTTGTGGAACCGACCGGAGATGACCTCTCTGGAGCGCCCGTCGGCCAGCTCCTCGAGCACCGCGAGGAAGACCGGCCCGGGGTCGACGACGAAGGCGTCACCCTCCCGGATCTCGTACGGGTAGACGCCCTCGGCGTCCCGGGCGGCGACCGATTCGAGCTCGATCGCCGCCTGCGCCTCGTAGGTCACGCTGCCGCATATACCGAGGACCGCGGACACTGCGTCGAAGAGCCGGCCCGCGCTCGATGTGTCCACGCAGTTAACGCGCCTCTCGATCTGCTGTCTCAGAAGCTCCAGCTCCTCGGCGGGCACGTCGCGGAACAACGTCCCGAGTAACCGTTCCGGCTCCGCCGCGTCGGCCGCCATGAGATGCGAGGCGGCGACGCGGTACGGCCGCCTGATCGCGGCGTCCCCTCCCGGGAGCGGGACGTAGGCAAGATGCCCGGCGCGCTCGAAGTCGGTTTCGTCGCAGACGAGGAACTCACAGCCCCATATCGCGCCGTCGACGCCGTATCCGGTCCCGTCCAGTGAGAGCCCTATGAACCGCCCGCGCCACCCGTTCTCGGCCGCCACTCCGGCCAGGTGCGCGTAGTGGTGCTGGACGCCGACCAGCGGCAGTCCTCTCTCTTCGGCGAACGACCGCGCGAAACGCGTGGCCAGATAGTCCGGATGGAGGTCGTGCGCGACCGCCTCCGGCCGGATCCCGAACCACGACAGGAACTTCTCGACGGTCTCCTCGTAGAATTCCAGCGTCTCGGCGTTCTCCAGGTCGCCGATGTGCGGGCTCATGAAGGCCCGACCGTCCTTCGTCACCGTGAAGCTGTTCTTGAGCTCGGTCCCAGTTGCCAGTACCGATCCGCTGTCGCCCGGAAGCTCGATCGGATACGGGGCGTAGCCGCGCGACCTCCTCGCTGAGAGCACCCGCCCGGACTCGACGAAGACGACCGAGTCATCGCACCGGTTCAGTATCTCCCGATCGTGATCGAGCAAGGTGCGCGTGATCCCGCCCAGGCTCAGCCTCGCCTCCTCCGCGGTCGTGGCGATCGGCTCGCCGGCCGCGTTGGCGCTCGTCATGACGAGCGTGCGCAGCTCGTCGTCGAAGAGGAGGTAGTGTAGGGGCGCGCTGGGGAGCATGATCCCCAGATAGGCGTTCCGCGGGGCGACGAGATCGGAAATGGCGCCTCCCGGCTCCTCTCGTTTCCGGAGGAGGACGATCGGTCGCCACGGACTCTCCAGGACCCGCGCCTCCTGTTCCGAGACGTGCGCCAGTTCGCGCGCCTCGTCGATCGAAGCGCACATCACCGCGAACGGCTTGGCCGGACGCCGCTTCTTCTCGCGAAGCGCGCGCACGGAGGCGTCGTCGCGAGCGTTGACCGCGATATGGAACCCCCCGAGGCTCCGGACGCCCAGAAGCGCGCCTCTCCCGAGGAGCCACCGCGCTGCCGCCGCCGGGTCCTGCACGGAGTCCGCGGCGACGTCCGCCGGCATCCTGACGTAGCTTCTCCCCTGCACCAGCTCCGTGAGCCTTTCGCCCGGCGGGCCGGGCGTCACTAGCGAGAGCGACGGGCCGCACTCGGGGCACGCGTTGGGCTGGGCGTGGAAGCGCCTGTCGAGCGGGTCCATGTACTCGGCCTCGCAGGGTCCGCACATCGTGAACGCGGCCATTGAGGTCTTCGGGCGGTCGTACGGCGTTCCCGCGATGATGGAGTAGCGCGGCCCGCAGTCCGTGCAGTTGATGAAGGGATAGCAATACCTGCGGTCGGACGGATCGAGGAACTCGCTCAGGCACTGGTCGCAGACGGCCACGTCCGGGCAGATGAGCGTCGAGCCCTCGGGCTCGTCCTCGCTCAGCCTGATGCCGAAGCCGGAGAGACCCCGCTCGGAGATCTCCTCCCTCTCGACGCTCACTATCCTCGCGAGGGGCGGGGCCTCGGCGCGCAGCGACTCGCAGAACGCGTCAACACAGCAGCCCCGGCCCTCCGCCTCTATGACGACGCCCCTGCTCGAGTTCATGACCCAACCCGTGACGTCGTGCCTGTGGGCGATACGGTAGACGAAGGGCCTCATGCCGACACCCTGTACCACCCCGTTCACTATCAGCCTGACTGCCGCCACTTTTCCGCATGCCCCCGGTTGACAGACGCGCTCTGCCGAAGGCTCTTGAGAGCCCGGTTTCGACGAAACACTGAAAAGGCCCGGGCGCGCCCGCCGCCCGGCCCTGGAGGCGGTGAAACCTCCGGTCCGTGGGAGGCCGGCCCCGGCCGGTCATAGGTCATGTTACCCCCGGCGGCACCGTCAGGCAAGTGGGGGAAGGAGAGCGGAAAGCCGGGCAAACCCGGCGTGAGCGGGCCCGCCCTGCGGCAGGCGCATTCCCTCCGCGCGGGCCAATCTTGTGAAGTCGGTAAAACCGTGATAGAATAGCGGTGGTTCGATCCGCAAGAGTGGGGAGGAGAAACATGCGCGCATTGGTTGCCATCTTACTGCTGCTGGCGATCGCCTGCGCCTCCGCCGCGGAATCCACAGGCGCTGAATCGGCGACGGCCGAGGGAGAGCGCGAGGTCGCCGTCGCGGACTCGCTGGCTCGAGACGCGGGCGTCGATACGAATCACGCGGCCGAACCCGGCGCCTCCGGCTCGGGACCCGTGGAGGTAGAGGGAGAATCCGCGCCCCGCGTCGTGGAGGAACTGGATGGCCCGTCGGGAGAGACCGAAGGCGGCCGTCCTGAGTGGTACTCTCCCGTGGAGCCGGGAGATCCCTGCGACGACTACGACTGAAACGACAGCCCGGTGACCCCACGGTCGTGGGGTATGATAAAGGACATGTTCCGAAGGCGCTGAGGCTCTGGCCTCACGCGCCGGGGACATGATGCTGCGTAGCTGCCGGAGCGTTCGTCCCCCCGCATGGCAAGGAGGTCTCATGCGTCCTGTTGCTATAGCTCTCGCGGTCTGCCTGCTCCTCTGCGCGAGCGCCGCGTTCGCCAATCCCCTGGTGCTCTGGTGGCTGAGGGACAGCCCCCTGGACGCGCCCAACGGAGTGTGGGACGACCAGTGGAGCGGCGGACTGGTCCTGCCGGAGGGCGAGATCGCCTACATAGAGGATCCGGGATACGACCCGGACTGCTTCGAGTTCGAGAGCGAGAACTCATTCGTACACCTGGGAACGGGTGGCGAGGTTCTCCGCGCCTATCTCGACCCGCCGATCGACGGGACTCAGGTGGGCGGCCCGGCCACGGCCCGTCTCTCCTTCAGGCAGACTACCCCGGAGATCGAGTTCGTCTACGTCAATCTCTACAAGGTCGGCCTCTTCGGCGAAGACCCTGAGCTCATCGGCGGGGACTCCGCTACCGTGGAAGCGATCCCGGCCTGGCCGCCTACGACGTACGACTTCGTGCTCGGCAACGTGCCCCAGATGGAGATGCAGGACGAGCGCTTCATGGTCACCGTCTTCTGCGACGGCCAGTACACCGATCTCGTCTGGGACTGCACGGGCTGGGACGGCTGGATCCAGCTTCCGCAGGAAGACCCTTTCAATCCCGTGGAGGCGATGAACTGGTCGACGATCAAGGCGATGTACAGATAACGCGGTAAGGCCGGACGACGAGAATGCTCCCGAGGCCCCACGCGCGAGCGCGGGGCCTCCACTTGTGTGGCGCACCCGGGCGTCCTTCTGTATAATGCCCCGGGTTGTTCTCTTCGCCTCCGTCGCGCCCGGAAACCCGGACCGGCGGCGCCGACGCCGGCCGATGCCGCGGCGAGAGGCGTTTACTCACGTGAAGGATCGGAGGCAGCCGGTGAACCTTCCGGAAGAGCTTGAAAGAGCCGCGCACTTCCACACTCACCTGGGGCCATACCTCGTGGTCGGGCTCAGAATGGGGCGCGTACTGACCCGGGAGCTGGGAGACGAACCCTTCTCCTATTCGGTTGTTGCCCGGAGCGGGAAAAGGCCTCCTTACTCGTGCCTGGTGGACGGGATCCAGGTCGCCACCCCGTGCACCGTCGGGAACGGGGGCCTCGAGGTCGACGCCGAGAAGACGATGTCGGTAGAGGCGAAGAACGGTGACGGCCGGACCGTCGTCGTGACTCTGCGGCCGGAGGTGTACGAACGGATAGAACGGGACTGCACCGAGGAGAATCAGGAGTCGTTCGCTCTCGATATCTGGGAGATGTCCGAGGACGAGCTTCTGAAGACGGGCATTCAGGCGTAGCGGGAGGCCGCCGGCGCCGGGCGAAAGCTGGAGGGAAAATCGGAGATGGGGAGCCGGAGATTCCCGACGACAATGATGACGGGCACGGCACTGCTGCTGGCCCTCGGCGTGGCGCTGCCTCTCGTATTCCACGCGTTCCCGCTCGGCGGCAGGATCTTCCTGCCGATGCACATACCTGCCTTCATCGCCGGGCTCGTGCTCGGGCCCGTCCCGGGTCTGATCGTGGGCGCCGGGGCGCCCGTCCTCTCCGCGATGATCACCGGGCGGCCGCCGATCTTCTACATGGTGCCGATGGTCTTCGAGCTCGCCACGTACGGAGTCGTGGCCGGTCTCCTGCGCCCGCGCATAGAGGCAGCGGTCGCGATCCGGCGGAGGCGGGCCGGCCCGGACGCCGAAACCTCGCGCTCGACGTCGGGCGTGCTTCTCACGCTGCTCGCAGCCATGGTAGCCGGTCGCGCCGTGTGGCTCCTGACGGTCGTCTGGCTGGCGCCGTTCATAGGAATAGAGGCCCGCACGGTGGCGGTGGCGCTGGGGGCGCTCGGCGCCGGCTGGTTGGGCGCGGCGATCCAGCTTGCGCTGGTTCCGGCGATCGTTCGGGCGATTGAGCGTTTGCGCATTCCATGATACAATGATCGTCAGCCGGTACGGCCGTACCGACCCGCTTGAAGAATTCCAGGAACAGGAAAGAAGCTCACGATGCGGATACTACTGATTCACGCAGACAGATTCTCATATCATGTGACCGAGAAGACGTCGGCCGTCTCCAGTCTCGCGGACCTCCCCGAGGAACAGCGCGGGGGCGAGCTCGGCGAGAGCCTGGTGGCGTTCCTGTGCTCCGAGAAGAACGACGAGAAGGGGCTCGAGTCGGTCGCCTCGCAGGCGGCCGGCACCATCCGCGACCACGCCAGGCAGGTCGAGGCCCCGGACGTCATGCTCTACCCGTACGCCCACCTTTCCAGCGACCTCGCATCTCCCCGCGTCGCCACGAAGGTGCTCGCGCGCGTGGGCGAGATCCTGTCCGACGAGGACGCGTTCCGCGTCCGCGAGGCGCCGTTCGGGTTCTACAAGGGCTTCTCCATAGAGTGCAAGGGCCATCCTCTCTCCGAGCTGGCCAAGACGATCGTCCCCGGAGGGGAAGAGAAGGAGGCCGACGAGGCCGAGTCGGCAGCGATCGAGTCGGAGAAGAAGCTCCACTCCGACTGGAGGGTCGCGACGCCCGACGGAGGCGACTCCACGGCGGAAGAGTTCGATTTCTCGGGCCACCCGGGGTTCCGCGCCATGTACGACTACGAGAGAGAGGGCTCGCGGACGTCGACCGAGCCGCCGGCGCACATCGAGCTCATGCGCAGGCTTGAACTCGTCGACTACGAGCCGGCCTCCGACCCCGGCAACTTCCGCTGGTACCCGAACGGCGAGCTCGTGAAGCGGCTGATCGAAGAGCGCGTGTCCGAGCACCTGTCGGAATACGGCGCGATGCGGGTCGAGACGCCGATCATGTACGACTACCAGCACCCGAACCTCATGAGCTACCTGAACAGGTTCCCGGCGAGGCAGTACGTCCTTCTGTCGGACAAGAAGGAGTACTTCCTGAGATTCGCGGCGTGCTTCGGCCAGTACCTGATGCAGCACGACATGCAACTCTCGTACAGGATGCTCCCGGCGAAGCTCTTCGAGATCAGCCACTATTCGTTCCGCCGCGAGCAGTCGGGCGAACTGGCGGGGCTCCGGCGTCTGCGCACGTTCACCATGCCTGACCTGCACACGCTCGCGCGCGACACGGTTTCGGCGAGGGAAGAGTTCCTCCGGCAGATGGACCTCTCCATGGCCTGCGTCGACGACTTCGGACTCGACTACGAGATCGCCGTGAGGTTTGTGAGGGGGTTCCTCGACGAAGACCCGGACTTCGCGAAGGAGATCGTCCGCCGGGCCGGCCGGCCCGTCCTGCTCGAGATCTGGGACGACCGGTTCTTCTACTTCGTCGCGAAGCTGGAATTCAACTTCGTGGACGCGCAGAAGAAGGCGTCCTGCCTCTCGACCGTACAGATCGACGTGGAGAATACTGAGCGCTTCGAGATCACCTACGTCGACGAGGACGGACAGACGAAGAACCCGATACTGATGCACACGTCGATCTCCGGCTCGATCGAGAGGGTCGTCTCTTCGATTCTCGAGCAGCAGGCGGTCAGGATAGCCAACGGCGAGACGCCGTCGCTGCCGTTCTGGCTGTCGCCGATACAGGTACGAGTGATCCCGGGCGCAGACCGCCACCGCGAGTTCTGCGAGAATCTCATCGCGAAGATCCCGGCAAGGGTGGACCTGGACGATCGGGACATGAGTATGGGCAAGAAGATCCGCGAGGCCGAGCGGCGGTGGGTGCCGTACATCTTGGTCGTCGGGGACCGCGAGGTCGAGGGCGGAGAGCTGTCGGTACGCGCCCACGGCGGCGAGCAGGAGAAGCTGACGCTCGAGGGCCTCGTCCGGATGCTCGAGCCGAAGATGCAGGACAAGCCGTACAGGCCGATCAACGTACCCGTCAGGCTCTCGGAACGTCCCATTTTCGTGGGATGAGCCCCGCGGCCCGCGCCGCCGCGCGGACCGGCTTCCCGCGGCGTCCCCGGCACGCGCGACCCGAGAGACGCGGGGCGGAGCCTGAGGCCGGAGACGGTCCTCGAAGTGCCGCATCCGACGATGACGATTCGCAGACATCAGGGGGGATAACCATGGAGCGACCGGGTCTCGGAGCCCCGCGCACCGTCGAATTCGAGAACGGGACGTACGCGATCCTCGATATGGAGACAGTGGACGGAGTTCACGCCGCGAACGTGGGGATCATCACCACCGCCAAGACGATCGTCTTCGTCAACACCGGGATGACCCACGTACAGGCGGCGCATCTGTGGGATTTCGCCCAGTCGCGCGCGCCGGGCCGCGAGATGACGTACGTGATCATGACCCACCACCACCTCGACCACTGCTACGCGGCGAGCTACTTCGACGACCGGCACTCGCTCATCTACGCCCACAAGTCTTTCTCGTCCTGCATGGCCGAGACGAGGAAGCACCTGGGCGCCACCGACTACCAGACGATGCTCGAGAAATTCCTGGACATAGACTCCGAGACGTTCGCCTCCCACGTCGGCAACGTCCATCCCGTTGCGCCTCACCGTCACGTCGGCGAGGAAATGTCGCTCGCCGTGAACGGCGAGGAAGTCGTGATGATCCACTGTCCAGGACACGCGCAGTCGGAGCTCGTGATCTATCACCCCCGCACGCTGACTCTGTACGCGGGCGACGCCATCAACGAAATGGCGGGACCGGTCACGATGTTCGGAGACGTCGGGGACTGGAGGAAGTGGGTAACTGGCCTGGAGAAGCTCTCCAAGATGGAGATCGAGACGATCGTTCCGGGGCACGGCGAGATCTGCGGGCCCGAGATAATCGACTCCCACATCGAGACGCTGGAGAAGAAGATAGAGGAGGCGTTGTAGACGGACGCGCAACCCGAAGAAGCCCGAGAGCAGATGACGGCGCGCTCCTGAGCGCGCCGTCATCCGTTCACGGACATGTTGGGCCCGCGACCTCGAGAGGCCGCGGGCCCGCTGGTCCCCCACCACCGCATCCTGTTGTCACCGCCCGATCATCGGCCCGTAGTCAAGGAAGCAGGACAAGCCGAGTCTGAGTCCGTCGTCGTCGATGAGCGAGTTAACATCGAGTCCCAGGCCCCACAGGGAGGCGCGATAGCCCGCGCCCGCGGACAACTCTCCGAGCCCGTCGTAGCCTACCGCGCAGTGCAGCCCGTTTCCCCATTCGCGGCCGACGTAGCCGACCACCCTCTCCTCTCCCCGCTCGCCGGCGAAGACGGGCATCGAGGTAGTGCCGATCACTATGTCACCGGTCTTCTCCAGATACTTGTAGCCCAGCGTCCACTCGTCCCTGCGAAGCTCGATCGCGTAGGTCGTGTTGTTCCTCGGAAGTATCGGAATGCCGATCCACGGGCACTCCTCGGTCGGCTCGGGGCGCCTGTACGTAGCGTAGCTGTATCTCACATCCAGTCCGGCCAATCCCGCCGCTATGCCCGCCGCGTTCGCCACCAGGTCCTGCACCGAGACGCCCTTGGCGTCCATCTCCCTGACCTCGCACACCTCCCACGCGGCCATCACGGCGAACGCCGCGCCCGCGGACTGGCTCTTCCCGAGCCCGAGCTCAAGCCCGCCTTTGTAGATACCGTGGGATATCCAGGCGTGCGCCCCCTCCGAGGCGCCGCCCGCGGCGGCGTTCTCGGCCCAGCCCTCAATGCGGAGCGCGTTGCCGGCGGACGCGGGCGCCGGATGCGCCAGTGTGGCGATTATGAGTATCGGCAACAGGACCGCCGCGGTCGCGGCCGGTCGAGTGGTTCCAGGAATCGTCATCTGGGCAGCTCCTGAGGGTGTGTGTCCCGGATCAGACTTGCCGCCGGCCGGCCCCAAGCAGCGGTCATGCGCACTTGCAGGCTTTTAAGGAATTGACTTGGCGAGGAGACCGGCCAGCGGCCAACTGCGTCCGTCTGGCGGTGCTTCCGGCGTGGAGATGTTCTCCTGTTCCCCAATCGAGCTTCAGCTCCCTGATGTTCTGCTGTTCCCGTCCGACTCGTGGTCTTCGTGACGTTATGCCGTTCCCGTCGGACTTGTCGGTTGCGTGATGTTCTGCTGCTCCCGTCGCGCTCGTCGCTTCCGTGATGTTCTGCTGCTCCCGTCGAGCTCGTCGCTTCCGTGGTGTTCTGCTGCTCCGAAGACCTCATCGTCCTGAGAGGGGTGGCGGGGCGCGTCCTGGTTCCCGGGCGCGCCCTCCGCCACCGGTTGTGAGTCGTCGCCGGCCCGTTCCTGCGGCGTGCTCAGATGGGCTGCGGCTGAGAGAGCGTCCACGTAGTCGAGCACGGAATGTGCTGCTGCTCCGCGGACCGGCAGTCGGGCGGGCGCTCCAGCGCCGCGCCCTGACGGCTCACCTCATCAGGATCATCTTGTTTTCAAATTGCGCGCGCCCCGCGCTCATACGCGCGAAGTACGTGCCGGAAGCGACCTCGTTCCCGCTCGCGTCGCGACCGTCCCACGCGACCGAGTGGTGACCCGCCTCCAGCTCATCATCGACCAGCACCGTGACCGCGCGTCCCGTCACGTCGTACACCGAGATCCTGACGGGCGTTCTCTCGGACAGGGCGAACGCGATCGTGGTTCTGGGGTTGAACGGGTTCGGGTAGTTCTGAAGAAGGGCCGTAGCGTACCGGCCGGCCCCGTCCTCCACGCCGGTGGCGCCGCCGAGATTCAACGTCTCTCCGTGCGGTATCGAGTTCATGGATGTGACAGTCAGCTCCGCCGAGTCGGCCGCTTCCGCGTCGAGCGAGATGAGCGCCGTGCCCGCCGCGTCCGTGGCGACGACCTCGTAGATATCCGCGGCCTCGTTCCAGAGGCACACCCTGGCGCCCGCCTCTGCCGCGCCGCCCCTCCTCACGTTCACGGCGACCTCTGCTACACCGCTCGCGTCGACGCTGACGTCCGCCGTCACGTCGAGCGGAAGAGGCGTGTCGGTCCATATCGGCATCTCCGGGTCGCCGAGGAGGTTCAGCTCGTACATGGCGTAGCGCATGTAGTCGTCGATCTTCGCCAGACCCACGTAGTAGTGCTTCGCGTCCGCGTGCACGGTCCCGGCGTGCACCAGTTCCTTCACAAAGAGCGAGTTGAAGAACTGCTGACTGTACAGGTCGGAGACGCACTGGCCGGGATAGCCGGGGCAACCCCAGCCGTACCTCGAGTTGCCCACGTAGGCGACGCCACCGCCCTCGGGGTTCGAGATCCAGTGCTCGCCGAAGGTGTCGTGGTCGATCGCGGCGGACCAGCAGCCGACGGAGTACCAGACGCCTCCCCTATCGCCGTTCGTGAGCCCGTCGAGCGTCGCGTTCGTAAGCTCGTCGGCTCCTATGCTCGCTCGCGAGATGTCGGCGTGACCCTCGTGCATCACGATCCCGTAGCCCGAGTTCAGCTCGCCGAGGCTGGAAGACCGGTCGAGCGTTCCCTCGCTCTGGTAGAGCTTCTCCGCCGGGTCGAAGCGCGGCGGCACGTAGTCGTCGTCTATCATCTCGCAGGCGACGGCGCCGTCGGTGTACGGATCCGGCGAGTCCCACAGGATCTCGCCGAGATAGAGCATCCTGAGCTGATAGTCTGTCGTCATCGCGAACGACGCGCCCTCGTAGGACAGGACCTTGTCTACGAACGACGCCGCGCCGTCCAGGCTTGACACCGGCGCCCTGCCGACGAAGACGTCGGAGAACATGTCGATCGAGTCCTCGTCGACCTCGCCCCAGCGGCCGTCGCCGTCATCGTCCCACGTCCCGTCCAGGTCCGAGTAGTAGAGGTCGCAGGGAATGCCCTGCTCGAAGAAGAAGTCGTAGGCGTTCCGCGCCGGGACCGCGTCGGTGTCTCCGCCGAGCAGGATCCACTCCACTCCGTATGTCGTCACGTAGTGGTCGATGCAGTTGCGGATAGACTCCGAGAGATCGGCTCCCGCGAAAACGGGCTCAACCGCGATATCGTCAAGCGAGACGACCTCCGCGGGCACGCCCTTCCTGGTCTTCCACTCGGCCAGCCTCTCGAACTCGGAGACCAGCGACTCGGGGCAGATGACCAGGTAGTCGAGCGTGTCGTCACGACCGCTCCGCGCGGCGGTGTAACGGCCGATGACCGAGGCGTTCAGGACCGAACTCTCAAGCGAAGCAGTAGCCGCCCGTCCGCCGCCCGCGAACCTTCGCGAACCGTCCGCCTCACGCGCTTCGGTCGCAACTCGAAGCTCGATGCGCCTGTGAAGCGCGAGCTCCCCGGTGGCCGGCACGTACGAGAGCGGCGATACGATGATGCTCGCCACGCCGTACCCCCGGGAAGTGCCGTCCCCGACCAGCCGAGCGACCTCACGCGGAAACGGCAGCACCGAATCGTAAGTGGTCGTATTCGGCTGGGGATCTTTTGCTGCCTCGACAGAGGAGAATCTGGCTGGCCGGGGAGCCGGCAGAATGGAGAACGTACCTGGCACGGGGACCGTAGCTCCGGTGACCGCGCGGACCTCGACGCACATCTCGTCCGGCGGCAGAAGGATCTGGACGTTGAGCGCTGGGAGCATCGGCTCGTCCGGCTCCGTCATGAAATCGGCGCCCTCAAGGGTCACGACGTCGTAGCCGTCGTGGAAGTCGAAACCCAGTTGACTGGCGTCGAACTCGAGGACGGCGACCACATCGTCGGCGGTGGTCGTCGCGACGGCGCCGTTCGGAACGAGTGCCAGCAGGGCGGCGGCTGACAGCGCGATCGCCGCGCATCCCCTGGCAGTTCCGATCCGGCCGATCCTGGGAGACACGCTCAACGTCCGGCTCCTTCCTTCGCTTCCACAGGGACCGCAAACAAAGAAGGCCCCCGACCGGTCCTGCTCCGGTCGCGGGCCTTGTTGTGATCCCCATCACACTTCTTAGAATATCACAAGCTGTTCAGGCTGTCAACAACTAGCTGCTCAGTTCCCGCTCCTTTTTCCGGATCCCCCATCGCAAGGGGACTTCGTCCTCGTATTGCCTGTTCAACTTCTGAACAGCGACTTGATCCTGCCCCAGCTCGCGTTCCCGACGGGCGTCTCGTCCAGGTAGGGCTCGTAGTTGACGGTTCCCTGCAGCCCCCCGTCGTCCATGGAGTCGTAGATCGTATACTCGATCTCTCCCGCGTCGGCGGAACCCCAGAAGCAGAACTGCGCGAGGACCGTTGCTGCGGCCGAGTAGCTCTGGAGGCGGATGTTCGATCCCTCGGGTCCGCCGGGCGCCGGCAGGAAATTGCAGTGCCAGAACTCCGGCTCGCTCATTGAGCCGCGGCAGAGCACGTTGTACTGGGCCTCGCGGAACCAGCACTCGTGTACCGTGGGCGAGCATGTGTCTATGTACATGCCTATCGCGCAGTCGTCGAAGGAGCATCGCCCCACGTCCGGCTCGATCGGACTGTCACACTCCCGATAGTAGAGCGCCTGGTATCCGTACCGGAAGCTGCAGTGCGCGAACTGCGACCCCGAAGACGCGAAGACAAGGACCGAGCCCCAGTCTCCCGCAGCCTGCGTCTCAGCATTTGACGTGAAGACGATATCGTCGGCCGCCGTCCCGACGGCGACGATCGAGCTTCCGGCCGCCGTCCGGAGCTGGGCCTTCGGCGTCATCTTCCTGAAACGGATCTCGACGCCGGGGTCTATAGTCAGCGTGCTCCCGTTCTTCACCTCGACGACCGACACCTGTATGACGTACGGGCTGCCGCCGACGGTCCAGGTCGTATTCCCTGTGATGTTGCCGGTCACGTCGGTCTGGCCGGTCGCCGCGGCCGGCGCCAGCAGAAGGGTCGTCACACACCAGAAGACAACGTGTTTCCCCATCGTCCCCTCCTCACCTCTCCCGGCCGAGCGCGTGCTCGTAGCCGGTGCGTCTGAGGGCGTCCTCAGTTCCGTCTTTCCCTATCAGGATGTGCCCCCTCTCGCTCTCCACGATCTCTCCGATCCGGGTCAACCTCGTCCCGGTGACCGCCTCCACGTGCTCGACGGAGCGGTCTACCTCTGAAGCGGGAAGCGCGACGAGCAGCTCGAACTCCTCTCCGCTCGCGAGCGCAAGCTCCGCGGGGCTGACGCCGAATCTGTCGGCCGCCGTGGCCGCGCAACCCGCGATCGGAATCGTCTCCTCGCGGACCACGATACCCACGCAGCTCTCCTCCGCGAGATGCAGCGCGTCGGTCGTCAGGCCGTCGCTCAGGTCGATCATCGCATGGGGGGTCGCCACGTCTATCAGGGCCTGCGCCTCTGCGATACGCGGCTTCGGTCTCAGGTGGCGATCTACCGCGGCGGCGAGATCCTCGACGGCGCCCTCGCCGTCACGTAGCGCCATGAGTCCCACATCCGAGCCACCCAACTCGCCGGTCACCACGAGCGCGTCGCCGGGGACCGCGCCTCTGCGCGTGACGATTCTCTCGGGATCGACGACGCCCAGAAGCGCGATCGACACCACGAGGCCGGTCGTGGATGAGACGACGTCGCCGCCTACGACCTCAGTTCCGTAGCTGCGCGCGGCTCCGAGAAGTCCGCGATAGAGTCCGAGCACGTCGTCCTCGGTCGATCCCGGATCTACGCACACCGACACTACGGCGTGGGCAGGAAAGCCGCCCATGGCCGCGATGTCGCTCAGGTTCGCGACCATGCACTTCCATCCGATGTCGGAGAGCGAAGCATAGCCCTTCCTGAAATGGACGTCCTCGACGAACGCGTCGCACGTCACGACCGTCAGGCCCGCCGGCGGCTCCAGGACCGCCGCGTCGTCGCCCGGGCCTATGATTATCCCGGCCCCGGGCGGGCCCAGGAGGCCCCTGATCTTCTCTATGAGTGAGAGCTCGCCCAAACGCCGTTCTCCCTCCGCCGTCCCGGGAGACGCCGCGCACCGGGGCGTCCCGAATCCGCTACGCCTCTCTCCCGCCTGCCCCCTACAGCTCCTCCTGGCACATCCGGACCGCTCTGGCCACGACCGCGGCGCCGGTCCAGATGCCGTCCTCGTCCACGTCGAACTTCGGGGAATGCCAGGAGT
>WJLY01000135.1 GCA_014728245.1 Candidatus Effluviviaceae Genus IV sp. | reverse complement strand
GGCGCGGTGCCACTCCTCGCCGTACTCGCCTCCGCCCCTCAGGTTGGGAACCGCGTACACGCCTCCTTGCTCGAGCCACAGATACCGGTTCCTCGCGAAGCCGGGCGTCATTGGAATGTCGAAACCGCCGTAGCCCGTCAGGATGGTCGGGTTCTCGCCGTCGAGTGCGATGTCCCTCCCGTGGACCAGGAACATCGAGATCATCGTCCCGTCCCGCGAGGGGTACCAGGCCTGCCGCGTGACATACGCCGACACATCGATCGGGGCCTCGACCGCCATGTGCGTGGAAGAGAGGCCCGTGTCCAGGTCGTGGCGTACGATCGTGGGCGGCATGAGGTAGGACGACAGGTTGAGGAAGACGAAGGGGTGTCTGCGGTCGGCAGTCCAGTCCGCCACCGAGGCCATGTCCGGAAGCCGAAGCATGTCGACGTGCTCACCTTCTTCCGTGAATATGTCGACGCGGTCGTGCGCGTCCTCCAGGCGGTTCACCAGGAGCCGCCCGTCCGCGTACGCGAAGCTTCTTATCGAATGCTCCGACTCGGGGACCAGCACCTTCCACGCCGACGGGTCGGGGTTGGTTAGGTCGACGTGCACGATGCGCCCGTTCGGGGCGTCGAGCCTCGTCAGCATGTAGAAGTCGTTTCCGATGGGAATGCCGTAGGAGCGGGCGTCGAGCCCCTCGACTACAGGGACCCAGTCGCCGTCCTCATCCTCCAGATCACGGACATACAGGTCGTTGCGCGAGGAGCCGTAATACGCGTAGCCGATGAGGAACCGGCCGTTCGTCGAGACGGAGACGCCGGTCCACGCGCGCATGTCGAGGCCTTCCCCGAAGACCATCGGGTCGCCCCGGTAGTCGGTTCCGAGCTTGTGGTAGTACACCTTCCGGTGGAAGAAAAGCTCTTCGTCCGGGACCTCGCCCGGAGCCGGGAAGCGAGTGTAGTAGAAGGCGGAGGCGTCGGGCGTCCAGGAGAGACTGCACATCCTGGTCCTCGGAATCGTGTCGGGAAGCGCGTCGCCTGTCTCCACGTCGAGCACCCGGAGCGTGCTGCGCTCGCTGCCGCCCACCGACGTGCCGTAGGCCAGAAGGTCGCCGTCCTCTGACGGGAACCACCAGTCGAGCGTGACGGGCGATTCGTTTCCGAGGGTCTCGGGGTCTATGAGCTTCCTCGGCTCTCCCGCTGCGCCCTCCTGCACGTAGAGGACCGGCTGCTCCTGGTCGCTCCCGCGCTTCACCAGGAAGAGCCGCTCCCCTCTGAGCCAGACGCTTCCGAGGTGCGGGATCTCGAAGAGCTCTCCCAGCTTGGTTCTTATGGAGTCCCGGGCGGCTACGTTGTCGAGAAT
Source organism: Candidatus Effluviviaceae Genus IV sp. (assembly GCA_014728245.1). Lineage (GTDB taxonomy): Bacteria > Joyebacterota > Joyebacteria > Joyebacterales > Joyebacteraceae > WJLY01. The sequence continues at coordinate 28,508 of WJLY01000135.1, read as the reverse complement.
CGCCCTCGTCGCTTCCTCCTGTTCCTCGATCCATCGCTGGGCCCTCTGAGACTCGAAGTCCTCGAGCCACCGGTAGGGGTCGGGGATCACGTGTCCGTGCAGCGTGTCGGCGGGGATCGTGACGAGCGGTTTGCGCGCGGCGCTCGTCTCGGCGGGTGTGCGGCCGTTGGGAGCGGCCTGCGTCTCTGTCGCGGCGCCAGCCCCGGAAGCGCCGGATATCGTGACGGCACAGCGCCCGCCGGAAGCGCCGCAGCAGGAGGTAACGGCCAGCGCCGCCGCGAAGATCAGAATCGCGCGGCCCGCGGCGAAGGTGGACGGAGTACGAGGAACGAATGACATGCGTGTTGCTCCTTTGTTTGCGAAAGAGCTGCGCGTGCGGCTTCAGATGACACGCGGGTTGCTCCCTTTCTGTAGAAAGAGCCGGGCGTGCGGCCTCGGGGGAGGTGACGCAGGGACGACGACCTTCGACTTCGGAAGGGCCAGCCGGCGGACGGGATCAACCCAGTCCCAGCAGCATCCCTATCCTATAGACACCGAAACTCATGAGCCAGGCTAACGCCGTCTGGTACCCGATCGAGAACCACATCCAGCGGACGCCGATCTCGCGCTTGACGGCGACGACCGCCGCGATACACGGCGTGTACAGGAGCACGAATATGAGAAACGCGAAGGCGGAGAGAGGCGTAACGCCGCTCTTCGGCGATCTCAGCGCCTCCTGCAGAGAGGTTCCCCCCTCTTCCTCGCCAACCTGATACAGCACGCCCATCGTCGACACGATGACTTCCTTGGCCACGAAGCCGGTCACCAGGCTCACGCCCATCTCCCACGTGAACCCCAGGGGCTCCACGACCGGCCGCACGAGCTCGCCCGCCTGCCCTATGTACGAGGTCTCAATCTGCTTCGCCGCAAGCTCGTTCTCCAGCTCCTCCGCGCGCTCCATGGCCTCCGCGGTACCCGTGCTCTCCAGCCTCGCCATCTCCGCTTCGTAGTCCCGGGTTGTCTCGGGGATCTGCGGGAACGCGCCCAGGAACCAGAGGATCACCGAAGCTATGAGAATGATCCCGCCCATCTTCTGCAGGTAGATCTTGGAGCGTTCCCACATGTGCACGAGGAGGCCCCTCGGGGTCGGCATGCGGTAGGGGGGAAGCTCCATGACGAACGGCGCCGGCGCGCTTCTGAAGAGCGTCGCCGAGAAGAGCCGGCCTACGAGAAGCGCGATCACGACGCCGATCGCGTATAGCGCGAAGACGACCGTGCCCGCCTGCTCGGCGAAGAACGTGCCCGCGATGAGGAGATAGACAGGCAGCCTCGCGCTGCACGACATGAGCGGTACGAGTAGAGCCGTCAGCAGCCGGTCGCGGCTCGACTCCAGCGTCCGGGTGGCCATGATCGCCGGCACGGAGCAACCGAACCCCATGAGCATCGGGATGAACGACTTCCCGTGGAGGCCGATGCTGTGCATCAGCCTGTCCATGAGGAACGCGCCTCGAGCCATGTAGCCGGAGTCCTCGAGGAACGCGACCCCGAGGAAGAGTATCAGGATGTTGGGAAGGAAGACGATCACGGAGCCGACTCCGCCCACGACGCCGTCGATGAGAAGCGAGGACAGAAGCGACTCCGGCAGCACACTGGTCAGCGTCGTGGCCAGCCAGGTTACGAACGACTCGATCCAGGACATCGGATAAGCGCCGAGGCGAAACGTCATCTGAAAAAGGACCCACATGAGAAGGATGAAGACGGGATATCCGAGGAAACGGTTCGTGAGTAGCTCGTCTATCCTCCTCGAGACCTCCATCCTGTCGGTCGTCTGATCCGTCACCGCCTCGCGCAGCGCGCCCTCTATGTAGCCGTAGCGACCCTCCGAGATCACCTTCTCGGCGTCCGAGCCGGTCGCCGTCTCGATGTGCCTGGTGGCGCGGTCGACGGCGTCGCGCACAGTTGCCGCTTCGCGCGTCTCGGACTCCAGGAACGGCCTTATGATCTCAGGGTCGCGCTCGAGGAGCTTTATCGCCGTCCAGCGCGTCGGGGCGCCGTTCTGGGAGACACCTTTCTCGTCGAGCAGCTCCACCAGATCCTCGAGCATGTCGTTGACGTGCGGGCCGTAGGATATGGGGACGTGCCGGTGGTGCTCCTCGCGGTCCTCTGCCAGGTCGATGGCGGCGTCGATGAGCTCCTCTATGCCGTCGCCGCGGCTCGCCACCGTCGGAACGACGGGAGCGCCCATCATCCGGTGCAGCTTTTCCAGATCAAGCTCGGCGCCGGACGCCTGGAACTCGTCCCACATGTTGAGGTCGAGAACGAGGTCGACCCCGAGCTCCATGAGCTGGACGGTGAGGTAGAGGTTCCTGGAGAGATTGCCGGTGTCGATGACGTGAATGACGACGTCCGGCTGCTCCTCGACGATGAACGAGCGGGCGACGCGCTCTTCGACCGAGAACGCGGTGAGGCTGTACGTGCCGGGGAGGTCGATCACCTCGATCGCGTAGCCTCGGCGCGACAGCATCCCGACCTTCTTCTCCACCGTGACGCCCGGCCAGTTGCCGACCTTCTGCCTGGCGCCGGTCATGGCGTTGAAGACGGAGGTCTTGCCTGAGTTGGGGTTGCCCGCGAGGGCTATTCGGAGGGTTCTTTTCGTTTCCACCATCTGCGCCTGCCGCCCCTGCCCGGGCCGCGCCTCCTTCTCATTCCTCTGCCGGGTCGGCCCTTTTGACGAACACACTCTGGACGTCTCTCGACGACGATGTGCATGGCCTCTCTCTTGCGGAGCGTGACGTGGGCGCCGCCCACGCAGTACTCGATAGGGTTCATGAGGGGAGCGAGCTTGATGACCTTGACCGGAGTCCCCTTGACGAACCCCATGTCGAGGAGGCGCCTCCTGAACGGGCCGCGGCCGAGCACGTCGACGACCACGCCGGCCTCGCCCGGCTTGAGTGCCGCAAGGGGAAGGGTCTCGGTCGTCATGCCCGTTCTCCTTCGTCGTCGGCGTCGGGCTCGCGCGACCCGCCGTTCAGACGGCTCTCGCTCTCGGTGTCGCCCGGCTTCCGGGACGCCCCGTCCAGGCAGTCTTCACTCCCGGTGTTGCCCGGTTCACACCGCGCCCCGTCGAGGCGATTCTCGCTGAACGACGCGCAGGAGTCGGACAACGGACAGCCGGCGCAGCCCCCTCCCGTGCGCGCCCGCCTGTACGAGCGTCGGAAGAGAAGAGCCGCTGCCAGTAGCGCGGCCACGAGTATCGCTCCGAGAATGACGCGTTCGATCACTGATTGGCCTCGTTCTCGTCCATGAACCTGACCAGTCTCGCCTTCGTGCTCTGCGAGAGACCGTGCTCGAGCTTGCACGCCTCGCGGTCGGCCGTCTCCTCTTCGACCCCGAGGAGATCGTGCAGGAATCGGAAGAGCGCGCGGTGCGTTCCGTAGATGTTCTCCGCTCTCGCGCGGCCCTTCTCCGTCAGCAGGATCTTGCCGTATCTCTCCTGCCTGACAAAGCCGCCGTCCTTGAGACGACGCACCGCCGCTCTGGCGGTCGGTATGGTGACCTCGCGTTCAGCCGCGACCTGTGAGACGCCGACGGTGTCGTTCTCGAGGGAGAGGAGGTAGATTGTCTCCAGGTAGTCGACCGCTCTCGGTGTAAGCATGAGCGCCCTCACAAAGTAAGACTACTCTTACTCTAGCAAGAATGAGGCCGTGTGTCAAGTTCGAGGGGGCAGGAGGCTCTTCAGACGATGCGTGGGAGACCCCTGGTATGGATAGGCGGGCCGGCGCGAGCTGCCGGAGGGAGGCCCCTGTTGTAGGCAGGATTGGGGTGCCGGCTGCGGGCCGCGGGGCAAGTGCGCAAGCAGGCTGGCGGGCGCGGGCGGGATAGAGGCGGCTACCTGTACATCGCCTTGATGGCGCCCCACGACGCGTTCTCGACCGCCGGCTGAGTGCAGCCCTCCCCGTGCGCCCCGATCAGGACACCCCATGCGTTGCCCGCGGGGAGGCAGGGCGAGGTCGCGGCGAGCGTGAGGTCGCCCTCCGCGGGGTCGCAGAAGAGCGGGTCCTCGCATGTGAGGAAGCCGCTGCCGCAGACGACCGTCCCGCACATGTCGTCGCTGTAGGCGTTCCCGTAGGAGAACGACTGGCCGACGTCGAGCGTAGCCCCGCCTTCGCAGTAGAAGGAGGAGGAGCGGGATGGCCGTGCTGCGCCGCCTAAGTTCGCTCCGGCGGCGCCGTCGCCCTCATCGGGCGAGAGGGCCCCCGGCGCGAACCCTGAGGAGGCGAAGATGCACCTCTGGAGCACCGGGTGCGAGTTGTCGTCGACGTAAATGCACTCGCCCTCGCCCTCGCCGATGACGCGGTTGGCGTAGAACGTGCAGTTGGTGAGGGTGGGGGAGCTGGCGTCGGAGCAGTAGAGAGCGCCGCCGCCCTCTCCGCCTCCGCCGGTCGTGTTCCCGATGAACGTGCAGTTCGTGAGGGAGGGGGAGGACTCGCCATAGCAGCCGACCGCTCCTCCTGAGAAGGCGAGATTGCCTTCGAACCAGCAGTTGATGAAGGTGGGCGAGCTTCCGTGCCTGCAGTGGACTGCTCCGCCCGAATCCTGCGGCGGGTTCTGGTTGTCTGTGAAGGTGCACCCGGAGAACACGGGATTGCAGTTCTGCGTGCAGTAGACCGCCCCCCCGCTCGCGAACGCGTAGTTCGCTTCGAAGATCACGTTGCGGAAGATCGGTGAGGGCCCCGTGTTCATGTACACGCCACCGCCGACGCCGAACGTGTTGTCGTTGTCTCTGATGATGCAATCCACGAACTTGGGGCTCGCGGGACCCGGGCCGGAGCCGACCGTTCCGTCCAGGCGAATGCCGGCGCCGTCGCCGTACTGCACCGACTGATATCCGCCCTGCATCGTGAAGCCGTCGATGACGCACGACGTATCCTGACCCGTCTTCCCGAAGTCCATGCACCTGTGGACGCCGAAGCTTGCGTCTATGATCGTCGCCTCCGCCCCGTCTCTCCCGCGGAGAACAAGGTTCTTCAAACCGAACGAGAGGTCGCGGTTGCCTTCGCCCGTGTACGTGCCGGGGTAGACGAGCACCGTGTCGCCCTCGGACGCGGCGTCGATGCCCTCCTGTATCGTCAGATAGTCGCCCGTGTCGTTCACGTCGACGACGATCTCTGCGGCGGCCGCGGGCACGGCCACGAGCAGGGCCGCGAGCGCGAGAACCGGTAGCGCAGACCTCACGGGAGTCTCCTTCCTCTCCGGCGGCACGTCATACCCGCCGGACATCCGGAACCGACATCAAGCCGGCAATCGGTCGGTCAGCGACGGCCGCAGCGGGGAAACGGCCGTTCTTCGCGGACGGAGGCTGCGCATTCCTCCTCGGCATCCGCCATCGGGGGTCTCCTGCGGCGCCTCTACCACCCCCGCGCCTCCCTGAGCAGCCTGTCGGTCTCCTCGACCTTCGCCTGCTGCGCCACCCAGTAAGCGGGGTCGCGCTGGGCGTCCAGCTCCTCCACCGTCTTCCCCTGCTGCTCGACCCACGTGTAGTACTTCAGATTGAACCAGCACTGCTTCGCGTGCTGCGTGCCCTCGCGTATCCAGTCGAGCTTCACGCCGTGGAAGATCGAGGCCATCCGGGCCATCGCCTCCATCTCGTCCATCGGGCCGTAGGTCTTCGAGAACTCTTCCATGACCGAACGGTAGCGATCCATGGTGTCTGTGGCCACGGTGAAGATCGTCTTGTCGGCGCCCATCCGATAGAACTTCGCCGTCTTGATCGACGCCAGCACGTTGCAGACGCCGGAGATGCCCATGATCTCGTTCAGCTCCCGGATGCTCTCCTCGGGCACGCCGTAGCGGTCGGAGAGGACCTTCCAGCCGGCCTCCTCCGTCAGGAGCTGGAGCCCCTTCTTCGACTCGATGTCGTCGACGCACATGATGGCGTCCATCGCGAACACGTTGTGGATCCAGGTGACGTGCTTGTCGCCGATGCCCTGAATGTCGTGGCCGCCGTAGCCGTTCCAGTAGATCGTCGGGCACTGGATCGGCTCTACGCCGATGGTGAGCGCATCGCGGTACTCGTGCTTGATGCGCTCGCCGGCGGCGATCGTCCCCGCCGAGCCCATGGCGGACACGAACGCGGAGATCGTGCCGTCGCCGATGCCGCGCTCCTTGAGTTCGTCTGCGACCTCGATGCATGAGTTCCCGGTGCAGTAGTAGTGGAAGCGGTAGTTCCCGAACTCCTCGAACTGGTTCAGGATGCGGTTCTTCGGGTCCTCCCGGAGCTCGTTCGCCCTGTCGTAGATCTCCTTGACGTTGCTCTCGCAGCCGGGCGTCTTTATGTAGCGGGCCCCAAACCACTCGATCTGCTCGAAGCGCTCTCTGCTCATGAGTTCCGGCAGTATGACCATAGAGTCGAACCCCATCCTCGGGCCGACGTACGCGCCCCCGATTCCGTAGTTCCCGGTCGACGGCCACACGAGCGTGTGCTTGCCGGGCTCGATCTCGCCCCTGAGCTGGTGCTCCATGCAGATCGAGTAGGTCGCCCCTACCTTGTGGCTCCTGGTGGGGAAGTCCTTGCTGTAGATCACCGCGATGTTCGCGTCGACTCCCGTGAGCTCCTTCGGGAGGACCGTGTAGTAGATGTTCCCCTCCGGGTTCCTCCAGGTGATGTTGAAGAGGTTGTACTCCGAGAGCGGGTCGGTCCTGGCCGTCTCGAGCGCCTTCGCGCGCACGTCCTTCCGGATCTTCCCCGGGTGGAGCATCTCTTCGAACGTCGGTCCGTACACGAGTTGCTTCGCTGCCATTAACTGCTCCTCTCCACATCGTCCCTGTCTCGGTGCGGCTGTTCGCGTGCGGCTCTTCGCTCTCCGCAGTTGGGCGGATTGCTGCCGACCAACCCGGCTTGGGGCCGTGTGCGGCTCGGTCAGGGCGCACCTACATGTCTACGTTCAGCTCCAGCACGTCCCCGTCCTCCACGACGTGCTCGCCGTCCACCGTCTGCCCGTCGAACTTGCCCGAGCCCCAGACGCGGGCAGAGCGCAGGTTGTCGGCGAATTCGCGGTGGACCTTCCGCGCCACGTCCTGGACGGTGCTGCCGGCCGGGAGGATGAACGGCCTGTCCATGTCGGGGTCCTTGCCCGGCACCTTGCCGTAGATGCGCACGACGTCCAGGAACTCGAAGAGCACGCGCCTGAGGTCGTCGATGCCCTTGCCGAGCCCGGCGCAGACGGGGACGATCGTGAACTCGTCGCCGACGATCTCCCGCAGAAACTCCAGGTTCTCCGCCGCCTTCGGGCTGTCGGTCTTGTTGGCGACGACGATCGTCGGCTTGACGTTCCTCGGGAGCTCCGTCTCGGCGGGGTCGTAGACCTTCGTGAGCCGGATGCCCTTATCGCGCAGCGCGTCTCTAACGAACTCCAGCGAGTCGACGCAGTCGTCGGCGTCGAGGTCCACGACGAGCAGGGCGGCGTCCGCGTTCCTTATGATCTCCGGGACCCACGTGTCGATATGGTCGGGCGAGATCGGCGGGATGTCGATGAGCTGAATGTAGATGTCCATGTGCGGCATCATCGCGGGCAGCGGGACGCGCGTGGTGAAGGGGTAGTTCGCCACCTCGGGCGTCGCGTTCGTGGCCGCCGCCACGAGCTGCGACTTCCCGACGTTCGGCGTGCCGATGAGCACGACCTGCGGGGACTCCTCCTTCGGGATGTGATAGGAGGGCCCGGAGCGGCCCTTCTTGCGGCTCTGCTGCTCCTCTTCCTGCTTCAGCTTCGAGAGGCGGCGCCTTAGGTCCGCGCGGATGTGGTCGGTGCCCTTGTGCTTCGGGCAGATGGCGAGCATCTCCTGGATGGCCGCGATCTTGTCCTGGACGCTCTTCGCCTCCCGGAATCGCTGCTCGGCCGCCTTGTAGTCTGGTGGCAGGTTCGCTGGCACGGTTCATACGCTCCTTCGTTCTATCTGGTCGAACCTCTATCATAACGCCTCGTCGACGGGGGTAGCAAGCGGCGGACTGCCGCAGATGAACACGGTACGCGCCCTCGAGTCCACATCGGACTCGCGTCGCCGCAAGCGGCCGACCGTCGGAGATTCAGAGGGGATGTGCCGCTGAGTTCACTCCAGCCCGGGCACGTCACAGCCACAAGCAGAAACCGCCGCGTGAAGCCGCGGCGGTCTCGTCCATGCTCATGTCGCCTTCAGGGCAGCCCGCCGGATCGCGGGCTCTTTCGTTCAGCGGTATCTGGCCTTGATCTGGCCCCACGAGGTCGACTCGACGGGCGAGCCTGTGGTGATCAGGATGTAGCTCTCGTCCTCAGCGTCGCGCGGCCACGCGCCGGCCTCGGACATGACGGCGTCCAACGCCTCCATCGGTCCCATCTCAGTAACGGCGGGCGCCGGATACCTCGCTCCGGTGGTCCCATACGCCCCGCAGGACGAGGGGAGCACGTTCGACTCCATATAGACCCCCTCGGCGGTCCCGTCGATGACGATCGCGTCAGACTCGTCGCTCCTGTCTGTGGCGAGGTAGTAGTTCTTAACCAGGTTCACCGACGCCCCGTTTCTGACGCGCGTCCCGTAGTTCCCGGCCCAGTCGCAGATCACGTTGTTGACCATGTCGACGTTGTCGGCGTCGTCGAGCTGCGGGTTCCGCTCGTCGCCGCTGACGTACAGGTTGTGGTGGAACGACAGGTTGTAGACGTCGGTCCTGACGAGTGAGTTCTTGACCGTCTCGGCGATGATGCACCACTGAATCGTTATGTCGTGCGCGCGGTCCGAGATGTCGAGACACCCGTCGGCGCCCCTGCGTATCGAGCAGTGATCGACGACGATGTTGTACGAGTCGTCCCAGATTCTCATGTTGTCGCCGATGTTGGTGTCCGGAGCGTCGCAGATGCGGATGTTGCGGACGATGATGTCGTGGCACTCCTTGAGGTCCAGAAGCGCGTTTGTCACGCCCGTGTGCGCCGCGGTGATGGTTATGCCCGGATCCGGGGCCGTGGTGCCGTCGATCGTGATGAAGCTGCCGGAAACCCGGATCGTGCTCTCGAGTTCGATCGTCCCCGCAACGGAGAACGTCACCATCCTGTTGGAGCCGGAAAGCGCGTCCCTCAGGCTGCCGGGGCCGCTGTCCGAGAGTGAGGTGACCTGGTAGGTCGTCCCGCCGGCGCCACCGGGCGTGTCGGCTCCGTAACCCTCGAGCGGACGGTCCCTGAATCCCGACTCGGCCAGAGCCTGCCCGGGGCTCGCTGAGACGAACGAGGCAAGGAGAAGGAGTCCTGACAGGACTCTGATCATGGCTGCAGTGCGCATAGGTGCACCTCCTTTGCCGCGACAAGATAGCATTGAGGCTCTGAGGCTGCAAGAACCATACCCCCGAAATCTATACTGCTTATGACAGTTGTGGTAAGGTGTAAGTGTCGGTACGGCTTGGCTTATGGTCACATTGCATCTCTGTTTCGTTCGTGCTGTAAGAACCGTAGCTCTTTCAGGAAGGGGCCCAACTGGGCATCCTACGCCTTCTGCGACGTGAGGCGCGCCGCGTGGCCGCCGTCAGGATCGCCTCCTTTATTGCATCCGGCCCCCGGGCCGGTCTCGCTGCCGGAGGTGTCGCGGCGGTTCTGCCCGCCCTCTGGCTCGCGTTCTTCCCCGTCGTCGGGGCCGCCAGAACGGTCGGCGTGCCTGGCGACGTCCCGACTATAGGGCTTGCGCTGGCGCTGGCATCCCCAGGCGACACGGTCCTGGTGGCCCCCGGCACCTACTACGTGAACCTCGAATGGCCCGACAAGGATGGACTGAAGCTCCTCTCCCAGGAAGGTCCCGCACAGACCGTTCTGGACGGGAGCGGCGACGTCCAGGTCATAGGCGTCTACACGGGTGTCGACACGACCACGGTCATATCCGGGTTCACCATCAGAAACGGGCACGCCGAGGGGCAGTGACCATGGTGCTCCGGCGGCGGGGTCCGCTGCCTCGACTCCTCACCACTGCTCGCCAATCTCGTCTTCACAGGCAACACTGCCGGAAATCACGGGGCCGGGCTTCACTGCGAGCGCGGCGACGTGGTCGTGCGCGACTGCGTCTTCACCGGCAACACGGCGGGCTCCGGTGCCGGCGCGTGGGTCCAGGGCCGGTGCCGGCCGAGGTTCGTCCGGTGCCTCTTCGACGGGAACACGGCCACCGGCTCGGGTGGCGCCCTGGGGACCGACCTGGAGACGGACCTGAGCCTGGCGGAGTGCGAGTTCACGAGCAACTCGGGTGCCTCGGGAGGGGCCGTCTGCATCGGGGTCGGGACTGCGACGGTGCGGGATTGCGCGATGAGCGGCAATGCCGCAGAGTTCGGCGCCGGACTCTGCCTCATCTCAGCCACGGACATCAGCATCACCGGGACGGCCATCCTGGAGGGCGAAGCGTCACTTCAGGGGGGCGGAATCTACGCCTCAGACTCCACGTTCGATCTGGCCGACAGCGTCGTTTCAGGGAACGGGGCGACCCTTCAGGGCGGGGCTGTCTTCATGCTGAACTCGGAGGCCGATGTCTCACGGTGCGGGCTTCGGGAGAACCGGACGGGCGGGTCGGGCGACGGCTTCTACGTGGACGGGTCCACGCTCGTTGTGGGTTCGAGCGAGTTCGCTCTTAACGGCGTGGCGATCCACGTGCAGGGACGCGAGCCGGCGGACGCTCGGTGGAACTGGTGGGGGTGTTCGTCGGGCCCCTACCATCCGGTCGCCAACCCTTCGGGAGAGGGCGACGAGGTCACGGGAGGCGTGGTCTTCGAGCCGTGGAACGCGACCGCGGGTTGCGAGGAGGTGCCGGCCGCCGTTCCCGACACCTGGACCGGCATCAAGGCGGCGCACCGGAGCGGTCCTTGACCCCCTCAAGCTCCGCGCCCTATAGTTGCGCGGCCGCGGAGGACGCGGAAGAGGAGGGAGCGCTCTGTCTGAATCTCCCGTGAAACCCAGGATAGAAGGATCGAAGGTCAGGAGGGCCGCCTTCGTCTTCCTTCTCGGCAGCCTTGCGATCATGGCGATCACGCTCTTCGTCACGACCGACGAGGAGACGTGGCAGGGAATGGCCTCGTTCGGCGGGTTGCTGATCGCGGCCCTCTTCGGCATCATGCTGGTTCGCATGGGGCTCGAGGCAGTAGGTCTTCTCATCCTCGTCAACGGGACACAGGATACGAAGCTCCGTCTCCATGAGACATTCCTCCTGACGGTGGAGAGCTACTTCATCACCCAGCTCATCCCCGTGACCGCGGCGGGCGTTCCCTACCAGGCATACCTGCTGACGCGCAAGGGCGTACGGGCCGGCTGGGCTACCGCCGTCGTGCTGGTCAAGGGCTTCGTGCCCGGCGTGTTCTTCTTCTTCGTGATCATCGGCGTGGTGATCGCGGCACTCCTGGGGTGGCAGGGGTCCGAGAAGTCGATGACCTTCCTCAAGATCGTGGGCCCCATCGCCCTCCTTCCGACCGCGATCATCGTCACGATGGTCATAATCACGATATGGAGGCCGAAGCTCTTCGACAGGCTCGTGCGGGGCATCGGCGGGTTTCTGACGAGGAAGCTCAGGGGCAGGGCCTCCGACCGCGTAAGGGAGACGATGGAGCTTCTGGAGGAAGAGTCGCACGTCTTCCGCGAGGCGCTGACGACGCTCGGGCGGACGCGCAGGTGGATCTTCGTCTGGGGCGCGCTCCTCATAGTCGTGGCGTTCATCGTCGAGTTCATGGTCGCGGTGGTGATCCTCTGGGGGTTCGGGTTCGAGGGCACCGGTGTGGGGCCCGTAGTGCTTCAGGGCGTCCTCAAGCCGATCATCGCGGCGTCGCCGACCCCCGGGTCGCTCGCGATCGGCGAGGGCGGCTACATAGGCTTCTTCGCCGCGTATCTGCCCTCGCGGTTCGTCGGCGTATCGCTCGTGCTGTGGCGGTTCGTGGTCTACTTCGTGCCGATGTTCGTGGGCGGCGTCCTCGTGACCAGGAGGATAGGGCGGGCCGTCATCGCGGCCTCGCGAGAGACCGCGGAGGCTCGATGACGGCTGCCGGGGATCGCGGGCGAGACGGGAGGACGACGGTGCCGGAAGATGTAGGCGGCAGGGGCGCCGGCGCGGGCATGGAGGCTCGAGGGGTGTCGCTCTCGCGGCGCGCGCGCTCGGACGGATCGGGCGAGGACCGGAGGCGGGTGCTGCGCGATGTGAGTTTCCGGGTCGAGCCGGGGGAGGTGTTCGGGGTGATCGGGCCCTCCGGATCCGGCAAGACCTCGCTTCTCCGCGTGCTGAACGGCCTCGAGGAGCCGGACGAGGGAGAAGTGTTCCTGGGCGGCGCCAGCATCCGAGACCTCGACCCGGGCGAGTGGAGACGGAGAGTGTCGACGGTCTTCCAGGCGCCTGTGGTCTTTCCCGGCAGCGTCCGGTGGAACGTGGAGTACGCGCTCAGGCTCGACCACGAGGCCTCGGACGCCCGCGAGGAGCGTGTGATGGAGTGCCTGGACCTCGTCGGTCTCTCCTGGCAGTTCGCCGGCCGGGAGGCCGAGGAGCTCTCGCAGGGCGAGCGGCAGCGCGTGGCCATAGCGAGGGCGATCGCCCGCGAGCCCGAGGTGCTGCTCATGGACGAGCCGACCTCGGCGCTCGATCCGACGTCGGGCGCGCGGATACTGGAGCTGGTCCGCCGTCTACACAGGGAGCTGGACGTAGCGATCGTCTTCGTCACACACGTGCTGGAGCAGGCGCGGGCGGTCTGCGGGCGGGCTCTCGTGCTGGTTGAGGGGGGCGTCGTCGAGACGGGCCCGATAGGGCGTCTTCTGGACGAGCCGCGCTCGGGCGTAACGCGCATGTTCGTTGAGGGGCGGCTCGACGAGGGGGCGACCTGGGACTCCGGCGGGGATCGCGACGCTGACGACGGGACGACCGGCGGCGATGTCGCGGAAGCCCGGTCCCGGCGCTCCGGAGGTGAGGCGTGATGGAAGGCTATTTCGAGATTGGCTGGACGGACGTCATCATCTCGCTCTCGCTCATCGTAGTGGTGCTGGTCGTCGCGGTCGTCCAGCGGTTGGGGATCGCGAAGAGCGTGCTGATCGGGGCGGTCCGCACCTTCGCCCAGCTCATGCTCATCGGGTACGTGCTCAAGTTCGTGTTCGACCTCTCCAAGTGGTACTGGGTCGTCCTGATGCTAGCCGTGATGCTCGTGGTCGCGTCCAGAACGGCGGCGGCGCGGGACGAGTGCCCGTGTCCCGGCAAGCTTCTCCTCTCGGGCACGGCCATCACTGCGGGCGTGATCATAACGATGCTGACGGTGATCGGCTTCGTCATCCGGCTGAGGCCGTGGTACACGCCGCACATACTCATCCCGATCACCGGGATGGTGATCGGCAACACGATGAACGCGGTCGCGCTCACGATCTCGCGATTCCGGGGCGAGGTTCGTTCCGCGCGGCAGGAAGTGGAGACGGCGCTCGCGCTAGGCGCAACGCCGGCGGAGGCCTGCGTCCGTCAGCGAAGGCAGGCCGTGAGGGCCGCGCTCATTCCCACCATCAACGCTCTCATGGTCGTCGGGCTGGTGCAGTTGCCGGGGATGATGAGCGGACAGATCATCGCTGGCGTGTTGTCGGTCGAGGCCGTGCGCTACCAGATAGTGATCATGTACATGGTCGCGTCCGGCGCGGCGGTCGGCTCGTTCGTCGCCGTGCAGCTTCTCAGGCGCCAGCTCTTCACGCGGAGGCAACAGCTCCGGGCGGACTACCTCTGAGCGAGCCGGCGGCCTTGTCAGGTGCGTCCGGCCCCGGCGGGTCGTCTTGCGAACCAAGCGGTGGGCCTTTGCGAAGCGTCCGGCCCCGGCGGGTCGTCTTGCGAACCAGGCGGTGGGCCTTTGCGAAGCGTCCGGCCCCGACAGGCCGTCTGCGAACCGGCCGGCGGGTCTGTGCGAAGCGTTCGTTTCCGGGGGAACGCATGTGAACGCGCGGGCAACCTCCGCGGGAGCGTCCCGGACCTAGCGGACGACCACCAGGCGGGCGGACGTGGTTAGTTCTCCGCAGGTCAGTCTCGCGAAGTAGACGCCTGACGCCACCGGCTTTCCCGCGCGGTCCGTCCCGTCCCAGCGGATACGACCCTTCCGCGACGGGAGCTCGTCGCCGGCGATCCCCGCCACGACGCGACCCGAGAGATTGTATACGGCAATCGCCGCCCCGCCGCATCCGGGAGGCACCTCGTATGTGAGGACCGATCCGTCGCGCGCGGGATTGGGGCAGGCGGAGAGGGACAGCGGTCCCGGCGGCTCCGGCGCCTTTGTTTCGTCGCCGCACGGGCAGCCTGTTTCCCATGCTCCGATGTCCTCCCCGTCCTCTCCGGTGCCGATGCAAGGCGAGCAGTCCTGAAGCCGGAGCTCCCCCTCGTCGGACTGACAGAGCAGCGGGTCCTCGAAGATGTTGTCGCCCGCGTCTCCGCAGGGGTCGTCGCCCCCCGCGTTACCGTAGATGCAGCAGTGCTCTATCGTGAACGCGCTCGCGCCGGGGCAGTAGAAGGCCGCGCCCTCGGGCGAGTGGGCTACTATGCAGTTTGTGAACGTGGGAGTCGCGTCGTAGCCGTATGCGCCGCCGCCCTGCGACGCGGCGTTGTAGGCGAGCGTGCAGTTACGGAAGACGGGCGAGGAGTAGCAGAAGTAGACGCCGCCCCCGTAGACGGGGGCGGTGTTCCCGGCGAACGTGCATCCGGTGATCGTCCCGCCGTCCGACAGTATGCGCAGCCCTCCGCCTCCGTGAGTCGCCACGTTGTCCAGAAACCGCGAATTCCTGATCGAGGCGGTCGAGTACCGGGTGAACATCCCGGCGCCGTCGTCCCCCGTGTTGTCTCTGAAGAGGCAGCCTTCCACGACGATGTGAGATTGCTCCGCGTAGACCGCGCCGCCTCTGCCGCCGCTCCCCGGCGTCCCGGACGAGTTCCCCTCGAACACGCAGTCTGCGAACAGTGGAGAGGAGCCGAGGCAGTAGACCGCGCCTCCGTCATTGTCGTCGTGGCCGTTCAGGATCGAGAATCCCCGGACGACCGAAGTCGTGTCCTCGCCCGACGTGAACGTGAAGGCGCGGGCGGCGTTCTGGCAGTCTATGGCGGTCGAAGAGGGGCCGCTCTCGGATCTCAGCGTGACGGCCTTTCCGCCGAAGTCGAGGTTCGTGTTCTGTGTCCCCGAGTAGGTACCGAAGCTCACGGCGACCGTATCTCCCGGCGCCGCGGCGTCGAGCCCTTCCTGAATGGAGTCGTAGTCACCGAACGGACCCACCGTCAGCGTGACGGCCGCGGCGTGGGATGTCACGAGGGCAACGACGGCCGCCGCGACGCCCGGTCCAAGCAGTCCGCGCGCCGTGCGCGTGAAGAGTCGTCTCGCGGCCGTGTTAACGCCGCTCTGTCTGAAGGAACCGGTGTGCCCCGGCTTCAAAACGCGCACGCTCTCTCCCTGCTGCGCTCTTGAGGATCGCTTGCGTAAGAGTACTCTCAGGATATCCCAGTTTCGTTGGCTGGTCAAGAGTCGCGGATGCAATCCGGCCACTTGCTTTGGGGTCGGCAGCCGCGGGTTAGGTTGAAGAGAGTGAGAGCATGAGAACCCAAATCGCTCCCGTTTCCGCGTCGGTCACATTCCGCTCGATTTCCAGGTTCATCCGATTCTCTACTACGGCAACTGGGAAGGCTGCCCCAACATGTTCGACGCCTCGAACCGCGGCCTGATCATACTCCGAGTTCTTCGAGGATGCGGGGAGCGACGACGTGCTGTGGATCGGCCGCGGTTACTGGGACGGGCAGCCGATGTACTTCGACGGCGCGATCGACGACGTCAGAATCTACGACGGTCCCCTGACCGATCGGGAAGTGAGCGCGCTCTACCACCAGTCGACTCATGTTGAGCCGATCGATTCCCGCTGAGTCGCGAGAATCCGCTTGACCATCTGCGTCGTCAGTCGTATAGTTCTTCTGACATGGACAGGGATGCCGACGGGCGACGAATCTTGTCCCGTCGGAGAACGGATAGTCGCCGATTCCAGGCCGGTTACTTCCTGATCGACGCTGCTTTCACGCTGAAGGCCAAAGGCCTCCAGCTCGCGGATGCCCCGCTTCGAGCAGGCGGGGCATCATTTTCCCCCGCCATGCGAAGGGCGCGCCCCTGCGCCCGACGTGCCTTTGGGGGGAGCGGCGTCGGCTGCGGGACCGGTCCGACCTCCGGCACGTAACTTACGACATGGTAAAGAGTTCCTACGAATTCACCTCCAAGATGAAGAGGCGCGAGAGGACGTTCCGCGCCGCGGGCGGCCTGTTCTCGAAGGACAAGGTCGCGAAGTCGACGAGCCTCCTCGTCGACCAGATCAACCCGACCCCGGGCGACCGCATCCTGGATTACGGCTGCGGCTACGGAGCTGTCGGCGTGGCGCTCGCGGACGCGGTCCCCGACCTGGACGTCCAGATGGTCGACTCCGACATCCGGGCGGTGCGCTTTTCCCAGGGCAACGTGAAGGCGAACAACGCGTCCGACGCACACGTAGTCCTCGACCACACACTCGACAGGTTCCGGAACGGCTACTTCAATATCGTCGCCCTCAACCCGCCGGTCGAGGAGGGCACCGAGACGATATTCGAGATGATCGAGCGCGCACAGTCCAAGATGCGTCACGGCGGCCAGTTCTTCCTCGTGGCGAAGGTGCGGCGCGGCGCGAAGAGCTACATGAGGAAGCTGGGCGAGATCATCGGGCCAGCGAAGGTCGTCAAGCGCTCCGGCGGGTACTGGGTCATGCGATCGGAGAGGAGTTCGGTCTGTCCGCCGGAGGCGGTCGATCTCTCGCGCTACGAGCACACCGTCGAGGCCGTGCTGCGCGGCAGGAAGTACCGGTTCCGCACACGGGCCGGGATCTTCTCGAGGAAGGACATCGACCAGGGGACGCGCCTTCTGATCGAGACGATCGACGTGAGGCCCAGGCACTCGATCATCGACGTGGGATGCGGCTACGGGCCGATCGGCATGGTGGCCGCGCACCTCGCCTCGGTGGGCCGCGTCGTCATGGTCGACTGCAACGCGCGGGCGGTCGAGTACGCCTCGCAGAACATCCAGTCGCACCACCTGAACCACGCGCGGAAGAACGGCAAGCCCCGTGTAGAAGCGGTGCTGGGCGACCGTTTCGACGCGGTGCCCGGAGAGCGGTTCGACCGCGTTCTCAGCAATCCTCCCTTCCACGCTGGAAACGACGTCCTCTTTCCTCTGGTCGACGAGGCGCACGGTCACCTGCGCATCCACGGACGACTCTACCTTGTCCTCATGCGCTACGCCGGCGTCAAGCGCCACATGCAGAAGGTGTTCGGGAACGTCTCCGTCGCCGCCGACGACGGGAAGTACGTGGTGCTCACGTCAGAGAGGACGTTCTGAACCGACGAGGACGGAAGGCGGGGGCCGGGCGGCAACAGCACGTCATCGGCAGCCAATCCCGTGGCGGTACGCGGAACTGACGGAATTCCCCGCAAACGTCTGCAACGGTTTGAAGCGCCCCGTGGCCGAGTACCGCAACGCGGACGTGACCGAATGGCCGACCATGACGATTGTCCGCCGGGAGGACCCGTACCACGACGAGTCCATGAAACGGCTGGAAGAGAGCGACCCACCCGCCGCGACTATTCTTCTACGCGGAAGCTGTCGACACACGCCTTCAGCTCGTCGGAGACGTTGCTCCACTGCGCTTCGGTGGCGCAGGCGGTCACCAGGTAAACGTGATCCTCGTGCTTCGTCGCCGTGGCGTACCAGTGCATCGGGTGCCCCTGAAGCGACCCCGCGTATTCCATCACAGAGCAATCGCCCCGCGGGGCCGGGTCGTTCAGGATCTCAAGTCCCATCGACTCGAACTGGTTCAATGAAAGATCGACGTATGCCTGAAGCGTATCCGTGTACGGCTGGACCTGTACGTTGACGTTGGGCGCGAACCCACCCGTCGGCGGGAGCTGCATCGCAACCGGCTGACAGGTGGCGGCTCCCGGAGAGCCCTCCAGCACGGCTATCGAGAACCCGTTGTCCGGGAAGAAGACTCTGTTGCCGGCCTGGGAAGCTGCGGCAGCGAGGGCCGTAAGAGCTATCAGAAGAAAGATCGTCCAGCGACTCATGTCTACCTTCCTTGCTCCGGTGGTTTCGGGCGTCTCTCAACGCTCTACCGTAGCAAGGAGGATGCCGATGGCCCCGGACGCGCTCCGGCCGCGACCTCCCCGCTTTGGTACCTTCGGCGTTCAGACGCGGGGAGATTCCCCGCGAACCTCCTGTATTCACGGGCGGTTCTCGTGGGCGCTCCGGAAGCGGGCAGATCGGGTAGATGGTGACCCACCTCGGCGTTCCTGAGGGTGCGGTCGAGGTCGCACGGTAGCAGCATGAAGATTCTCGGGTCAAGCGTGGGGTCCTTGTTCCTGAGGGACTCCAGCGGCGTCTGGTCGCCTCGGGTCGTGATGGGATGGGCGAGGTTGTAGTAGAGCTGGTAGGTGTTGATCTTGGCGAAGAAGTCGGTCCTGGAAGAGAAGCGCTCGAGATCGAAGAAGTCTGCCTCGATGGTGGCGTGTACGGACTCTACGTCTGCGTTGGCATTCTTACAGCCGGGCGGGATGTAGGTGTGAGAGGCTCCGAGGACTTTCTCGATGGTATGGACGAAGCCCCTCTTCCTGTACCGTACGACCCGGCCTTCGAACTCGGCACCGTTGTCTGTCTGGATGTCGACCTCCGAGAGGTCGATGCCATAGCGCCTGAGATGGCCGAGGAGACGTCTCACGGTCATCTCGGCATAGGTTGTGGAGATGGAGTCGGCGTAGGATAGGAACTGAGCTCCTGTGGCGAGCTCTCTCACCGTGTACTGATATCGGGGAAGTCCGAGTTCTTCCATTGCGGTGAAGTAGTTCGGGATGTCGTCGAGGTACTTGAGGTCCATCTGGAAGCGCCTGAAGGGCCTGTACGCCTGCTTGATGGCTCGGAGATCGTTCTTCTTCTGGTACTTCTTCTTGCGCTTCCTGGAGAGCCCGTTCTCGCGCTTGACCCTGGCTATCGATGCCACGCCATAGGAGAGCTCGAACTCGTCCCTGAGCCTCTTGGCACTGAAGTGGGGTACGCGCCTGGCGTGCCTGAGGATCAGCTTCTCGTCTTCTGGAGAGAGCTTGTGCGGGCAGGAGTGCGGAGCTCTGCTTCTGTCCACGAGGCCGCGGAGGCCGTCTTGACGGTAGCGTCTGAGCCACTTCCTGACAGTGTTCCTGGAGCATTGGAAGGCTCTGGCGGCGTCTCTTATGCCGTGTTCGATGGCGTGCTGGACCATCTTGACTCTGAGATCATAGGTAGGGTTCTTTGAGCGTATCATGTTATAGTACCTGACGGGACACATGGGCACCTCCCTGCGGGTATTGAGCCATTCGCAGTCTAACGGAGGCGTTCCTCTGTGTCCCCTTTCTTCTTGGGCCTGCGGCGACTACCTCTCAACTCCTCTGAGGCCAGGATCTCCTTCAGCCTCCTGTGGCTCCTGCGCCCGAAGCAGACCAGCTTCCTGACCCTGCTGGGTGGGTCATGATGTACCCATGCATTACCTTGGGCGCTCCGGAAGCCCGTTGACCCCCGCGTTTCGGGCATGATAAACTCAAGATTCTTGCCGGGTCCCCGGGGATGGGGCTCCGGAGGCAGGTGAAGCCGGGCGCGGAGGCGCCTCGCCCGGCGCGAGTGTTACCAGGTAGGCCATCCAGAGGAGCGAGTAATGGCAACAGCAGCGAAGTCCGCCAGGGAATTCGTCGAGGCCGTTGGCGTGAAGAACCCGGCGCAGCCCGAGTTCATCCAGGCCGTCAAGGAGGTCGTCGAGTCGATCTGGCCGGTCCTGGACCAGAGACCGGAGTACCGCCAGGGCAAGATCCTCGAGAGGATCGTCGAGCCGGAGCGCGTCATCATGTTCCGCGTGCCGTGGGTCGACGACGGCGGCGAGGTCCAGGTGAATCGCGGCTTCCGCATCGAGATGAACAGCGCCATCGGTCCGTACAAGGGTGGACTCCGGTTCCATCCGAGCGTCAACCTCGGCATCCTCAAGTTTCTGGCATTCGAGCAGGTCTTCAAGAACAGCCTGACCACGCTTCCCATGGGGGGCGGCAAGGGCGGATCGGACTTCGACCCGAAGGGCAAGAGCGACATGGAGGTCATGAGGTTCTGCCAGAGCTTCATGAGCGAGCTCTTCCGCCACATCGGCCCGAACACCGACGTTCCGGCCGGCGACATCGGCGTCGGCGGTCGCGAGATAGGTTATCTGTTCGGCCAGTACAGAAAGCTCCGCAACGAGTTCACCGGCGTCCTCACGGGTAAGGGTCTGAACTGGGGCGGCAGCCTCATTCGCCCTGAGGCCACCGGCTACGGCGCGGTCTACTTCGCGGCCGAGATGCTCGGCACGCGTGACGAGACGCTCGAAGGGAAGACGTGCCTGGTCTCCGGCAGCGGAAACGTCGCGCAGTTCACCTGCGAGAAGCTCCTCGATCTCGGCGCCAAGCCGATCACGCTCTCCGACTCGAGCGGTTGGGTGCTCGACAAGGACGGCATCGACCGCGAGAAGCTCGCCTACGTCATGGAGCTCAAGAATGTGAAGCGCGGGCGGATCAGGGAGTACGCGGACAAGTTCAAGAACGCGGTCTACAAGGACGTCGACCCGAGCCTCGACCACAACCCGCTCTGGGACGTCGAGGCCGATTGCGCCTTCCCGAGCGCCACGCAGAACGAGATCAATGCCAGTGACGCGGCGAACCTCCTGAAGAATGGCGTCTACGTCGTCTCCGAGGGAGCGAACATGCCGACGGTTCCCGAGGGCGTCGATCTCTTTATCGAGAAGGGCATCCTCTACGGTCCCGGCAAGGCCGCGAACGCGGGCGGCGTAGCCACCTCCGGTCTCGAGATGAGCCAGAACAGCCTCAGGCTCTCCTGGACGCGGGAGGAAGTCGACAAGCGGCTGCAGGGCATCATGAAGTCGATCCACAAGGCCTGCTGTGAGGCCGCCGAGGAGTTCGGCGTCTCCGGCAACTACGTCGCCGGCGCCAACATCGCGGGTTTCCTCAAGGTCGCGGACTCGATGCTCGACCAGGGCGTGATCTAGTCAGCGTCGAGCCGTCGGAGTGGCATCAAAGAGAGGGGAGGGCCCTGGGCCCTCCCCTCGTCGCTCTCAGATCAGTCGCGTTTCCCGCCTCGCGCCGCCACCGAGACGGTTCGGTCGTTCCCGCCAGACCTCGGCCGCCGCGCGCGTCCTCTTCGTCCGCGATCTCTACCGCCGCACGCGTCCTGTTCGCCATCGCCCTCGATCGCCGCGCGTCCTACTCGTCCGCGGCCTCGACCGCCGAGCCGATCGATACGCCTGGCTTCAGGATGATCCCGTGGCCGGTCTTGCTGTTGATCGCGATCTCGATCGGCTTCTCGCAGCGTATGTGCCGAACGAACTCCGTCTCCCGCAGCGCCTTCTGCTCGTCGAGCCAGTCCTGGTCGAGCATCGCGGAAGGATCCCCGGCGCCCAGCGTGAAGTACCCTATGCCCAGCGACGTGATGTTCTGGAAGAAATGGGTCCCCTGAGAGGGATCGACGCGGATGTCCTCGAGCGGCGCCTCCACGATGCACTTCGTCCCGGATATCTGCGCCCACTTGACCGGGATCCCGAGCCACGGGTCGGCGCTTCCCCATCTGCCAGGGCCGATCAGGACGTAGGGGTGGTTTCCCTTGAGCGC
Organism: Candidatus Effluviviaceae Genus IV sp.; assembly: GCA_014728245.1. Lineage (GTDB taxonomy): Bacteria > Joyebacterota > Joyebacteria > Joyebacterales > Joyebacteraceae > WJLY01. The sequence goes on along the minus strand of WJLY01000135.1, from coordinate 6,824 downwards.
CCCGTTGAACTCGCCGATCTCCCTTGCGATCTCGCGCGTCTGCGCCCTGTCGAACGACCGGGACCTCACGTAGACGATGTCGCGGATGCTGTCCATCACGCCGTGCCCGAGCGCGCTCCCGGAGACCGCTATGGCGCCCGAGGGGTCGACGCCCTCTACGCTCACATCCTCAGCGCCGCTTCCGAAGACGAGCGGCCGGATCTGAAGGAACGAGAGCGTATGGCGCTCGTCGCGCTCGCCGGCAAGGTTGACCGCGAACTCGATCTCCACGTCGCAGGTGAAGCCCGCCATCCCCACCTGGAGCAGAAACCGGAGCGTCTCAGGTAGCGGCATCACTGCGCCCGAGAGCATGCCGGCCATCGTGATGAGAGGCGTCCCGTCCTTCCGCAGGCCGTCGTAGACGCGGTCGTTTCCGGCCATGTACGTGGAGGCCACGGGCTTGAGCGTTCCGTGCCGCGCGGCGTCTGCGACGTCGAGGAGAACCAGGTTCGAGTCGGGCTCGTCTGAAGGCGAACAGACCGGAGCCGGCTTGCCCAGGTCTAGCGCGTAGAATTCGCGCTGCGAGTTCGTGAGGTAGTCTCTCGTGGATGAAAACTGCCATAGGCGATTGGGATGCTCGGGCGAGAACCGGACCGTACGGCCGCCCTCGACGACCATGCGCCCGAGCCCGAGCGCCACCGAGGCTACCCCGTCCTCGGCCCTTCCCTCCTTCACCGGATAGAAGTCGTACGATCTGGCGACGCCCGCAGCGTTCGGATAGACGAAGTCCTCGTGGCGTCGGCCGGCGATCTGCTGGATCACGACCGCCATCCTCTCTTCCTCGAGCCGGTTGGGGGTCGACTCTACGTAGCTCTTGGAGTCGGCCGAGTAGGTCGAGGCGTAGACGAGCCGGATCGCCCGCGTCAGCTCGTCGACTCTCGAGTCGAGATCGTCCTCCACGTTCGGGATCATGTAGGTCTGGTAGATGCCCGCGAACGGCTGGAACGACGAGTCCTCGAAAAGACTCGACGACCTGACCGCCAGAGGGTACTGCACCTTCTCGAGGAAGGACCGGAGTTCGTCGACCGTGTCGTCAGGGAGCGGCACGTCGAAAAACGCGGCGCGGATCTTCGCGTCGTCCGTCTCCTCAAGCGCAAGCTCCGTCAAACCGGATTCCGCCATGAACCGCTCGAACACGCCGGTGGCGATGATCGCGCTGGGCGGCACGCAGATGTGCACGTCGTCGATCCGGTCCTCGATGTCGTAGGCGTTGAGGAGCGAGTTTATGAACGCGAGGCCGCGGCCCTTGCCTCCCAGTGAGCCGGTGCCGATACGCGAGAACGATGTCTCCGCCTCGAACGTGGCGCGCGAAAAGTCCTCCACGAGACCGGCCCTGTACCGCGAACGGTAGTCCCTGACGCAAGCGACGAGGAAATCCCGGAGATCTGTGGCGCTCTTGAACTCCTCCGTCGTCCGAGGACGGAGCGCCTTGGCCACGTCGAACTCCGTTCGGGCCATTAGCCAGGTGGAGAAATCGTTCCGTTCCGCGTGGTAGACGAGCGATTCCTCCGGGACCTTCTCGATGGCGTCGAGAAGCGACTTCAGATCGGTCGCGCGCTCGATCTCGGTCCCGTCGGGCATCTGGAAGACGAAGTCCCCGAATCCCAGATGCTCTCGCATGAAGCGCCGCACGTCGTGCAAGAGAGTGGGAGAGCCCTTTTCGCAGAACGCCGCGCCTTCCAGACGCGCCTCGGCCGCGAGCCCCGAGTCGCTCGACTGCACGAGGACCGGGGTCCTGGGATCGCGCGCCTTGACCATCCTCGTGAACTCGAGTCCCGCCTCGGGGTCCGATCCGCCGTCGTGCGGGAACCTCGCGTCAGTGATGACTCCGAGAAGATGATCCCTGGTCGCGCTGTAGATCTCCTCCGCCTCCTCGTAGGAGGAGGCGAGCAGGACCTTCGGCCTGGCCCTCATCCGCATGAGCTGCTGCATGCGGTTGACGCCCTCGGCCATCAGGAACTGGGTCTGCTCCATTATTTCGGCGTAGAGCATGGGGACGTAGGCCGAGTAGAACCGGACCGAGTCCTCGATCAGAAGCAGGCTCTTGACGCCGGCCAGGTCGGCGTCGTGCGCGCAGTTCATGAGGTCCTCGGCCCACTTGATGATCGCGAGGAACACCCTCGCGTCGCCGAGCCATACGAAGATCCGGTCAATTCCGCCTTCTTCCGCCCGCTCCTTGAGCATCGATAGCTCGCGAGTGTCGTACGCCAGAAGCGCCACCGGCAGCTGGGGCGCGATCTCCCTGAGCCTGTCCCCGAACTCGAAGGCGTCCATCTCCCCGACGCGCGGCATAGTGATCACGAGGTCGGGATTGGTGTCGGGAATCTGCTCTATCGCCTCCTCGGCGGTCGACATCCGGATGATGGTCGGAGCGGACGACAGGTTCAGCTCCTGGTACTCGCTGAAGAGCATCTCGCCCAGGTTGCCGTCCTCCTGGAATGTGAACGAGTCGTACAGGCTGGACACGAGCAGGATGCGTCGCACCCGCCATTGCATGAGGTCCGAGAACGGAACGCGCTTCCGCTCGATGCTTCCCGCTATCTCCTCGAGTGGGCGGTACTTCACGTCGGGCTTCCCTCTGGTGAGGCTTGCGAACCGGCGGGGGACGGCGGGGGCAGCGGGCGCGGCCGCACGTCGCCGGCCCGCCCGCTTCCGCCCCGGCCTCTAGCTTCTGGCCAGCAGGATCAGGCTGTTCTTAGGATGCGCTATCGAGTCGAACGCCCGCTTGTACTCGCCGTACGACCCCACCGGCACCAGCATGTCGCTGAACGTGGCGTCCAGCGTCCATGTGATCGTATGGGTGCTCGCGTCCCACTCGGTCGAGAGCCTCCAGTCGGCCGCGTCGGTCGAGACTGTCCTGTCCTCGGGCATCCTCACGACGTCGTACGTGTCCGGAAGCTCGATCTCCACCGATATCGTGGTGCCCGCCTCGCACGGCAGCTCGAACGGGTACTTCCTTTCGGCGAGCGAAGGATACGCACCGAGCGCCGCGAAGTCGAAGGGGAACCCGGGGACGCGCACGATCATCATGTCGCCCTGAGGGACGGCGAAGTCCGGGGCGTCCACCTTCTGGCTGACCGTGACGGGCTCCGTGAGGTCTGCGAGGTCAGAGTGATCGTAAGAGACGCTCCTGGCCCCCGGTGAGACCGCGTTGGCCGAACCCTCGAACGTCTTGTCCTTCTCCGATTTCGTGGCGTCCTTCAGTCTCATGCGGGCCACGCGGTCGAAATAGCCCTCAAGGCCGCAGCTCGCCTGCACCGTAGCCGAGCCGTCGGGCGCCACCGAGATCGCCATGCGGCGTTCCGAGCGGTTGTCGTCAGGCTCGAAGGCGGGTATCTCGACCAGCTCGCCCGACCCGTCGTCCTTCACGACGAGCGCCGTGTTGCCGCGACCCCATCGCAGGTAGCCGTACCTCGCGTTGTCGAGGAACGGGTCGAGGAAGTCGTAGCCCCCGTCGGAAGGAACGGCCACGAGCAGCCTGTCGAACTGCCGCAGCGTCGGCACCGACATTTCGAAGCTGCCTCTCTTCTGCCTCACGGCCGCGGGGTAGGCGTCTATGCCCGCGGCTCGCAGCATGCTCACGAGCAGCACGGCCTTGTCGCGCGTGTCGGCGTACTTGTTCTCCAGCACGGTCGCCGCGTCGTTTGGTTCGTAGCCGCCTATCCCCAGCGAGAGGTAGACGTTGCGGATGTTCTTCGCGACGTCCAGGAAGATGGCCTCTATCATGTCGGCCTCGGTGGAGGCGTCCGCCGTAAGCTCAGCGGCCTTCTCCGCGACGACTCCGTCGGTCCGGACGTGAGGATAGAACGCGTCGGCGAAGAACGCCGCCGGCTCGTTCCAGTCCTGATAAGAGGAGTAGAGGATCCTGGGGAGGATCTCCGACTTGGGCGGCATCCACTCCTCGGGCACGAGAGCGGGAACGTCGCTCGTTCCGAAGACCATCCGCCCGTCGCTCACCGACTCGTTGATCTCTACGTCGCCCAGATGTCCGCTGTCTATCTTGTATGTCGGGTCGTACTCCGCCGCGGGATATGTCAGCGTGAACTCGGCCTCGAGCAGGGGATCGGTGTCTCCCATGTACTCCACGCCCGAGAAGCTCCGGTCGGAGGCGGGCGACCTCGTGTGGAGCGTCTGGAGGTCCATCGTCGACCCGGGACCTGCCACAGGGAAGGAAATCACCTTCTCCAGAACGTTGGCGTAGATCGTGGCGCCCTCGAGGAACGCGGGGGTGATGTCGTTGATCCCGTCCTCCTCCACCTCGACCTCGCGCCCCGACTCCCTGATCGTGACGCCGCGCGCAAGCTCGACGGTCTCCGTGTCCGTGTCGTACTGGAAGGACGGATTACTGTAGCGCTCGCGCCCCTGGAGCGTCAGCACGTGAGTGAGCTTGTTGCGCATGCTGACTACCGCGCCCCCCGCGTCCACATCCGTCATCTCCTGGAGGTAGAGGAAGAGCGCGGAGGCCTCCGGGTACTCGTCTTTGCCCGGAGCGTTCTCGATGAGTTTCTCGATGTCCACGTCGCGCCACTGCGTGGCCTCCGCATCATCCTGCGCCGCGACGGGCGCGAGCGACGCGAGGAGGACCAGAGCGACGGCGGAAAGGAGTGTCCTCTTCATCTAGCCCTCCTTCTTCATCAGAATGACTTCGCCCCTGGATGACCGCCCGGCCAGCCTGACGGCTTCCTTGAGAGACTGGTAGTCCTCCGGGTAGACCTGGAAGTAGTCCAGCCCGAACATCCTCTCGTACGTGACCGCTGGTTTCTCGGCCTCGCCGGACGGCGCCATGTCATACCGCATGACGAGGCTCACGATCCCCTCCTCGAACTCGACGTCATCGGGGAAGTTCCTGACCTCGTATCCGGCGGGGAAATACACGATTCCCTCCTCCTGAACGCCGAGAGTCACGCCCAGAGCTATCGGGCATTCTCGCTCCTCCAGTGCGACGAAGCGACCGAAGAGCGCGTCGGAGAGAATGTCGAACGACCCGCTGGCGATCGGCACTCGGAAGAGCCTGTAGGGCTCCGCGTCGAGCGCGTAGTCATCGATGCTGTAGGTAAGCTCTATCGTCAGCGGCTGGTGGAGGTCCTCGTAGTCCGAGACCGAGAAGTCGTCCAGGCTCGCCCCCGGGCGGACCGACTGGATCATGTTCTCGGCCATCATCCTGATCTGCTCCGGACCGGCCTGGCTGGCGATGGTCCTCAGGATCTCCTCGTACATGCCTCGTCCGGTTATCGTGACGTCACCGGTCAGGCTGCCGTCCTCAGCGAGAGTCGACTCCTCGGTGATGACGCCCGAATTCGCCGAAGCCGGCACGTGCGGGGCCTGCTGGATGTCCTCACCCTCCTCCGTGGCGACGAGCACCCACCGGTCGCCCACGTAGGAGGCGTAGACGGTCCTCGACATCTCCATGGTCGGGTCGATGAACTTGTAACCGCCGTCGTCGCCCTTGATGGCGACGATGCCGTGCTCGAAGTAGACGGTGGGGATCTCCGTGTCGGTCTCCTTGCTCGGGTTGATGAAGACGACCCACGCGGGAACGCCTATCTCCTCGAGCATGGTCACCATGAGCACGGCCTTGTCGCGGCAGACGCCGTACTCCTTCTCGAGCGTATATGCCGCGTAGTGCGGTTCCAGGAACATGCTCCTGTCCATCGCGATCCCGAGGTAGCGGACGTTCTCGATTATCCAGTAGTGGATGGCCCGGATCTTCTCCTCGGTGGTCGTGAGGCCGGCGGTGACCTCCTCCACCACGTCCTTCACCGACTGCTCGGCGACGCACTTCTCGTCCGAGAGCTTCCACGCGTATCGCGACAGCTCTTCCCACGACTCGACCGTCGACACGAGCAGCCTGGTCGCTACCTGCGCGAACGGCGCCATGCCCATCTCGCGCTCGAGCTTCGGGGAGTTCCTGACGGTCCACTCGTAGACCGTATCGCCCCCGTCCTCGCGCTCGACGAATTCCGCCTCGCCGTCCTTCACGACGTGCCTGAGCGGCATGTCGGAGGGACCGCGGATAGTCACCTTGGTGAGGAGCATCGGTTCGACGTACCGCAGGAAGTAGATGCCGTTGAACTCGTTGTCGAGGAGCGGCTCATATTCTTCGTGGTAGACCACCTCGACCGCGTCTCCGACCTCGAGGTTGGGGAAGACGACCGTCTTCACCCTGAAGTTCGTCTCGTAGATGTTCATCGCCGCGATCTGAGGGGGCGTGCCGTCGGTTATGAGATCCTCGCCCACGACGATCTCCGTCCCGTCGGCTTTGATCACGCGCGCCAGGATGATCTCGACCGTCCCGTACTGGGCGTGATACGAGACGGCTTCGTCGGCGTTCTGGTCGATCCCCTCGTCAGTCAGTATTTTGGTCAGCGAGTGGAAGTAGCTCTCGTAGGCGCCGCTCTCATCGAACTCGACGTAGGTCTCGTCGAGCACCACGAGCGAGTTGGCGTTCGGGTGCTCATCGAGACCGCCCGCCTCGGCCAGCATAGCCGCGGCGTCGTCCAGGTCGAGGGGCTCCAGGGCCGCGGTCGCCGGCGGAGCCAGGACGGCAAGGACGAAAGCGACCAGAATGCCGCCTAGACACCGTTCAGGATGGCGCATTTCCGCTCCTTTCTGCGATTCTGCGGGTCTCTCGTGCGTATCGGAGTGTAACAAACGGACAACAGGACACGATTATGCATGTTGGTGGAGCGTTGGGCAAGAGGAGGCTCCCGGCCCCGGAACGGGTGCGCCGGGTCCGCGTCGAGCGCGGCCGGCGGCCCCGATCCGAGGAGGGCCGCCGACGTGCG
>WJLY01000134.1 GCA_014728245.1 Candidatus Effluviviaceae Genus IV sp. | reverse complement strand
GCCCCGCGCTTCGTTCTTCGCACTGGAAACTCACCGTCTCTTCACATCTTCCTAACATCCGGCAGCTGTAATTGTAGTGTACTTTCGAGACCATCACAGGAATCGGGAGAGGGAAGATGCTCAAGAAGAGCGTGCTTGCTGTAGAGGACGACAAGGACATCCTCGAGCTCATCAGCTACAACCTGGAGCGAGAAGGCTTCGACGTCATCGCTATCGGGACGGGCGAGGAAGCTCTGAGGTCGGCGAGGTCGCGGACGCCGGACGTCATCCTGCTCGACCTCATGCTTCCCGGCATGGACGGGCTGGAGGTATGCAGGGAACTCAGGGGTGATCCCAAGACGAAGGGGATTCCCATCGTGATAGTCTCCGCCAAGGGCGAGGAGGCGGACATCGTCACCGGTCTCGAGCTCGGAGCCGATGACTACGTCACGAAACCGTTCAGCCCTAAGGTCCTCGTCGCCCGGGTGCGTGCCGTTCTCCGCAGAAAAGAGAAGGGAGTGCCCACAGATGATGAGGTGCTCCGCGTGCACGACATCGTGATACACCCCGGACGGCACGAGGTGCTCGTCGGGAACGAGCGGGTAGACCTGACCTTCACGGAGTTCCGAATCCTGCACACGCTGGCGCGAAGGCCCGGGTGGGTGTACACTCGCTACCAGATCGTTGCCTCCATACACGGTGAGCACTACCCCGTGACCGATCGGGCGGTCGATGTCCAGATCGCCGGGCTTCGGAAGAAGCTCGGCGACGCAGGCGAGTACATCGAAACGGTCCGGGGAGTCGGCTATCGATTCAAGGACTGATCGATGCGAAGACGCAGGCTCCTCTGGCATCTGTTTCCCGGCTATCTTCTCATAACCGTAGTCGCGGTCGTCGCCGTCAGTGTCTACTCCGGCCTATCGTTGCGCCACTTCTACTACCAACAGACCATATCTACGCTCGAGGCGAGAGCGAGCCTGCTGGCCGAGCGCGCGGGGCCCGGCTTCCCGTCGGTGGCTCGGCCCGAGCTGGACGCCCTCATAGGCGAGCTGTCAGACCTGTCGGACACCCGCATCACGCTCGTGGCTCCGTCCGGCAGGGTAGTGGCGGACTCGCACGAGGACGCCTCCGGCATGGAGAATCACGCCGACCGCCCGGAGATCGCGGCCGCCATGACGGGGCAGATCGGCTCCTCAACGAGATTCAGCCACACGCTCGGGCGCGAGCTGGTCTACGTGGCGATCCCCGTGGTTGCCGAGGGCGATATCACCGGCGTCGTCAGGACGGCGTTGCCCAGAACGGCGCTCGACAGAGAGCTGGCCATCGTCTTCGGCAGGATATCGTTCGCCGCCGCGCTTCTCATACTCCTCGCCGCCGGCCTCAGCCTGTTCGTCTCACGCAGGATCACGGAACCCATAGAGTCCATGAGGAGCGCGGCAGAGCGGTTCGCCAGGGGCGACTTCAGGCACAACGTCACATCCGCCCGCTCCGAGGAACTTGCCGGGCTCGCCGACTCGCTCAATCGGATGGCCGCGGAGCTGGACGTCAGGATTCGCACCATCACTCATCAGCGCGCCGAGCAGGAGGCGGTGCTGGCGAGCATGGTGGAGGGCGTCATAGCCGTCGATCCCGAGGAATGCGTGATCGCCGTGAACAGAGCGGCTTCCTCGATGTTGAACGTCGAGCCGGAGGCGTCCAGGGGAAGACCGATCCAGGAAGCGATCCGCAACACGCACGTTCAGGAGTTCGCCGCGCTGGCCCTGTCGAGCGAGGGTCCCGTCGAGCGGGAGTTCGTGCTGGCCGCCGGAGAAGAACGGTTCGTGCAGGCACACGGGACGGCGCTCAGGGACGAGAACGGGCGCCAGGTGGGCGCCGTCATCGTGATCAACGATGTCACCGGGATGCGTCGTCTGGAGAACGTGCGCAAGGACTTCGTCGCCAACGTGTCGCACGAACTGCGCACGCCCATCACGTCGATCAAGGGGTTCGTAGAGACGCTGATCGACGACCCCGGCCGAAGCGCGGCCGACACCGAGAGGTTTCTGAGGATCATCGCCAGACACGCGGACCGGCTCGACGCGATCATTGAGGACCTGCTCTTCCTGTCGAGGATCGAGCACGGCACGCCGCCTTCCGGCGAAGACTTCCGAGTGATACCGCTCTCACGGGTGGTTCGCGCGGCCGTAGAGGCGGTAAGGGCGAGCGCCAGGAGCAGCCGGACGCGAGTCGTTGTGAACTGCCCGGACGAAGTGTCCGCGAGCGCGAATCCGCAGCTCCTCGAGCACGCGGTCGTCAATATCCTGGACAACGCAGTGAAGTACAGCCCGGAGGGAAGCGAGGTCGTCGTTTCCTGCCACGACGAGGGGAGCGAGGTCCTTGTCCGCGTCGAGGACGAGGGGCCGGGGATACCCGCGGCCGATCTTCCCCGGATCTTCGAGCGCTTCTACCGGGTGGACAAGGCCAGGAGCCGGGAGATGGGTGGCACCGGCCTGGGCCTGGCGATCGCGAAGCACATAGTGCAGGCCCACAGGGGCCGCATAACGGTGGAGAGCCATCCGGGAGCGGGGAGCGTCTTCTGCATCCGTCTCCCGCGTCCGGCGCCGTGATGGCCGGACACCCCAAGGCGCCTCCACGGCGAGGCGGCCGGGCCCCGCCGCCGCAGGAACCGGCACGTGGTCAAGCATGCTAACCCAATCTTAACTTTCCCCTCACATACGCGGAACCGCGCGCAACTAGTCTCCTCATGAAACGCGAACACGGCTACCGGCAAGTGCGGCCGCTTCCGACCAGGCGGGGTCTACCCCGTCGGCGACCGCCGGCCGTGTCGCGGCGCTTGGCCGCTTCCCGCGGGGACCAGCGGCCGGGAGGAGAGCATGCGGCTCGTCTTTCTTGTGGCCGCGGCGACGCTCCTGTGTGGCGCTCCCCTCGTTTGTGACGAGGCAGGCGCCGGTGTCAGGGAGGTCGCCGTCGGTGGCAGGCTCATGTGGGACTACCTTGCGTGGGGCGACGTCGAGAGCGACCTGGGGCTCGTTGCGGATGACGGGACAGAGGTGCGCCGCGCGAGACTGTGCGCGTCGGGCAAGGTATACGAGAGGCTCAAGTTCAAGGTCGAGTGGGACTTCGCCGATTGCGACGAGGTGTGTCTGAAGGACGGGTATCTGGAGCTGATCGACGTGCCCCCGGGCGGGAGTATCCGGGTGGGGCACATGCACGAGCCGTTCTGCATGAATGAGCTCACGAGCAGCAAGTACATCACCTTCATGGAAAGGGCGTCGCTAACCGCATTCGCGCCTTCACGTAACAGCGGGCTAACGTACGTGGGTAATGCTGGCGGTCGGTCGCGATGGGAGCTCGGCGTCTTCGCGACGACCGACGAGTCCGGGTCGGCGTCCGGCGCGCTCGGCGCGTCGCTCTCCGGGCGAATCTCGTTTATCGCGGCGGGGGAGGCCGAGTCAGACCGGCTGTTGCACGTGGGCGGAGCGGTCAACTACCTCGCTCCTGAAGGCGACGAGATACGGTTCAGCGCCCGACCGGAGGTCCACATGAGCGGACGCCTGGTCGATACCGGAGAACTCATGGCCCGGGACGTTCTGAGGCTCGGGGCTGAGGTAGGCGCGGTGTTCGGCCCCGCTCATTTCGCGGGGGAGTACGTGGCGGCGATCGTATCCGGACCGGACGATTCCCTGTCCGCGAGCGTCGAGGGTTCCGAATACGAGGCGGCGCTTTCCGGTTACTACGTCCAGGCCGGGTATTTTCTCACGGGGGAGAGCAGGACCTACAAGGCCGGCAAGTGGGGACGCGTTGCGCCCCGAGGCGACTTCCTCGCCGACGGCGGGTCGGGCGCCGTGGAGCTGGCGGTCAGATACTCCAGTCTGGACCTTAACGACGGCGACTCGGGCATCGTCGGCGGCGCGCTCCAGGACGTCACGGTCGGCCTCAACTGGTACCTGCACGCGAACGCGCGCCTGATGCTGAACCAGGTGTGGGCGACGGCGAGGGACGCGGAGGACGGGAAGATAGGATCGGCCACAGCGACGATGATGCGGTTGCAGTTCGATTTCTAGCGGAAAGGAGTTCACGCACATGCGTCAGGCGAAGACAGCGGTTGTGGGATTGACTCTCGTGGCGGCGATGCTCACGTGCATAGCGGGAGCGGCCATCGCCGCCCCGACCATCAACGGGGCGGGTGCGACCTTCCCGGAGCCGATCTACGCGCTCTGGATGAACAAGTACTACGAGCTCACCGGAGTCAAGATCAACTACCAGGGCATCGGCTCGAGCGGCGGGATCCGTCAGATCGAGGCGGGCACCGTGGACTTCGGCGGGTCGGACGCGCCGATGAGAGCGGCGGCTCTCGTCGAATCGGGACTGATCCAGTTTCCCATGGTCGTGGGCGGCGTCGTGCCGATCGTCAATATCGAGGGAATCGCCCCTGGAGAGCTGAGGTTGTCTCCGCAGGCGCTGGCGGACATGTTCGCCGGGGAGATCGTCTACTGGGACAACGACGCGATACGGGAACTCAACCCCGAGCTTGAGCTTCCGCATCAGGCGGTCACTGTAGTCCACAGGGCCGAGGGTTCGGGCACCACGTGGATCTTCACCAACTACCTCGACAAGGTCTCGCCGATGTGGCACGAGAAGTTCGGCACCGGCAAGACAGTGGCCTGGCCCGTGGGCGTGGGAGCGAAGGGCAATCCCGGCGTGGCGGCCTACGTGCAGCGCGTCGCAGGTTCGATCGGCTACGTTGAGTACGCTTACGCCGTGCAGAACAAGCTCCCTCATGTCAGCCTTCGGAACGCGGCCGGGGAGTTCGTCCAGCCGACGATCGAGTCATTTCAGGCGGCCGCCGCGAACGCGGACTGGGCCAGCGCCAAGGGCTACTACATGGTTCTCACCGACCAGCCGGGCGAGGAGACATGGCCGATTGTGGGCGCCACGTTCATTCTCCTGCACAAGAAGATGGAGAATCCCCGGACCGCGAGGGCGATGCTGAAGTTCTTCGACTGGTGCTACGATCACGGCTCCGAAATGGCCGTTGAGAAAGACTACGTGCCGATCCCAGGCAACGTGGTGGAGATGATACAGGAGTCCTGGGAGAAGGAGCTGCGCGCGAACGGGCAGCAGATCTGGCCACTGGCGGCGGAGAAGTAGCGCGGCAGAAACGCTCCGCGGGAAGCCCGCGGGGCGCCCTGAGCGGGCGGAGGGCGCGACTTGAGACCGGCTGCACAAAGGGCCGCGGGACGGCGGGCCGACGTTTCCTTCAGGCTTCTGACGGCTTTCTGCGCCGTTCTCGTCATCGTCGTGATGGGCGCGATCTTTCTGGAGCTTGTCGATAACTCGCTTCTGTCCATCAGGACCTTCGGGTTCGGGTTCCTGACATCTGACGCGTGGAACCCCGGCGCTTCCGAGTTCGGCGCGCTGTCCAGCATTTACGGGACCCTGGTCTCCACCGGCATAGCCATGCTGATCGCCGTACCCTTGGGACTGGTGATCGCGATCTTCCTCGTGGAAGTGGCGCACCCGACAGTGAGCAGGCTCGTGGGCGGGGCGGTGGAGCTTCTGGCCGCCATTCCAAGCATCATCTACGGGATGTGGGGGCTCTTCGTGTTCGCGGGCGTGATGCAGAACCACGTCCAGCCGGCGCTCGGCGATACGCTCGGCTTCCTGCCGCTCTTCCAGGGTCCTCCGATGGGGATCGGGATGCTGACAGCGGGCATCGTCCTCGCCATCATGGTGTTGCCCTTCGTCACGGCGGTGACCCGCGACGTGCTCCTCATGGTGCCTCCGGTACTCAAGGAGTCGGCCCACGGGGTCGGCTCCACGATGTGGGAATCGGTTCGAAACGTGAGCCTGCGCTACGGGCGCAGGGGCATCATCGGCGCGGTCTTCCTCGGCTTCGGACGTGCGCTGGGGGAGACGATGGCCGTTACGTTCGTGATCGGCAACAGCCACAGGATATCCGCGTCGCTCTTCGCTGCGGGCAACACGATAGCGTCGAGTCTGGCCAACGAGTTCAACGAGGCCTCTGAGCCACTCTACCTGAGTTCGCTCGTTCAACTCGCGCTCGTGCTCTTCGCTATCACCCTGGTCTTCCAGAGCGTCGCGCATGTCTGGGTGGGACGACTGCAGCAGATGGAGACCGGGCAGCGCTAGATGTGTGTCCGGCCGAGGCGGGGAGAGCATGCAACCTAGAGGCGTAGCGGGAAGGCAGTTCGCCGATCAGGCCATGAGAGTCGTGATGATCCCCGCGGCGCTCTCGGGCATCGCGATACTCGCGTGGATACTCTGGGAAGTCATGTCGCGCGGGGCCGCCGCCCTGAACTGGAGCTTCTTCACGGAGCTGCCCTCGCCTCCGGGCGTCGAGGGCGGGGGCCTGTCGAACGCGATCCTGGGGACGTTGCTCATGACCCTGCTCGCGACCGCGATCGGCGCGCCGCTGGGGCTTCTGGCCGGGGTCTTCCTCGCCGAGTTCGGGCCCAAGAGCAGGATCGCCACGGCCGTACGGTTCACGTCGAACCTGCTCATGGGGACGCCCTCGATCATCATCGGTGTCTTCGTGTACGCTCTCATCGTGCTCAGGACCGGGCACTTCTCCGGGTGGGCGGGAGCGGTGGCGCTGGCCATCCTCATCCTTCCGGTGGTGCTTCGGACGACTGAGGACATGCTCAATCTGGTCCCCGACGAGCTGAGGGAATCGGGACTCGCCCTGGGCGCGCCGCGATGGCGGGTGACGCTGTGGATCATCTTCCGCGCCGCCAAGACGGGGCTTGTGACGGGCGTGCTGCTGGCGGTCGCCCGGGTCAGCGGAGAGACCGCCCCGCTTCTCTTCACGGCCCTGAACAGCTTCTACTGGCCGGAGACGCTGTCGGAGCCTACCGCGAACCTCACGGTGACGATCTTCAACTACGCGATGTCACCCTACGCGGACTGGCAGCAGAAGGCGTGGGGGGCGTCGTTCCTGATCACGATCGGCGTTCTGGTCGTGGCGGTGCTCGCCAGGTTCTCGCTTCAGAGGAGGGCAGCGAAGACGTGATTGAGATGAAAGCCGGGATCAAGCAAGGGGCGTCGAGGCCAAGCGGATCTGCGAGGGATGCCGACGAGCGGGTTCGACCGGGTCGGTTCGCGTCGGAGGTGTCGGGGTCGAAGCCCCACGGGTCGGGCGAGGGACAGCAGGACCAGGGCGGCGACGGCGGATCGGGCGGGAGGCGGACGGAGGGCGATCGCGCTCTCAAGCCACCGAGAGCCGCGCACGGCAGGGACAGGCGCGCGGGGGTCGGGGAGTCCAGGCCTGCCCCGAAGGTGTCGGTCCGCAATCTCAACTTCTACTACGGGGACGATCAGGCTCTCTTCGAGAACAACATCGACATACCCGCTCTCCGGGTC
>WJLY01000133.1 GCA_014728245.1 Candidatus Effluviviaceae Genus IV sp. | reverse complement strand
CCCGCTCACGACAGGCCGGCTTCAGGCCGTCCTCGCCACCTACCGCCGCCCGCCCAGAAGATCCGTCCTGTCGCCGAGCACGTCCTCGACGTAGAACGCCTGTACCGCCACGGCGGCGACGACGGCCAGAGGGGTCGCGAAGAGCACGCCGACGGGCCCGAAAAGCACGCCCAGGATGATCTGAACGGTGATGAGGAGCGCGGGCCCGAGAGAGACCGCGCGCTGCTGGATGAGTGGCGTTATGATGTAGTTCTCGAGTATCTGCACCACGATGTAGAGGACGACGACGAAGAGGGCCTTGACCGGATCGTCGACGAGTGCCACCAGTATCGCGGGCACAGCCGCGAGCACGGGTCCGACGTACGGCACGAACGTGAGGAGCGCCGCGATCGCGGAGAGCGCCAGAGCGAACGGCACGCCGGCTATGGCCAGGCCGACGAGAGTAAGCACGCCCACGGCCGTCATAGACCCCACCCGCCCGGCGAGCCAGCGCCGCAGGACGTTGACCAGCGCGACGACGATCTCTCGCGCGCGCTCGCGCCGCTCCACCGGGAAGAGCTGGACCAGCCCGGAGACGTACTTGCCCGGACTCGCGGCCATGTATATCCCGATGAAGATGATCACGAAGAAGCCGGCCACGACTCCGGCGGTCGTCGAGAACACCCCGGTCACCCGGCTCAACGTCTCGGGACTGAGCTCCAGAGACTCCCGGAACTCGGGGTAGCTTTCGAGCAGGCTCCTCCCCCATTCGGAGCGGGAGAGACCGCTTCTCAGGCTCTCCACCGACTCGGGCAGCTGTTCCCCAAGCTCAACGACCTGCTCCGCCATGCTCGGACCGATCAGCGACCCGGCAAGCACGGGGAGCGACAGCACCGCGATGATCACAAGCGTGAGGAGCAGCGGCCTCGGGAGCCGTGTATGGCGAACCAGCCAGGACGTGACCCCGTCAAGGAAGACCGCGAAGAGTATGCCGCCGAAGACGACGAAGAGCGTCTGCGCGAGCGGCCGGAGAACGTGGAGGACGAGCACCGCGCCCACGACCATGAGCGCAGGAAGCGCCGCTCTGGAAGGTAGCCACTGTCTGCCGCCTCCAACGTCAGCCATCCGGTGCTCCTTCGTTACTCCCGCCCACGGCTCGTCTCTCCGACGGAACCAGTACGCTCACCGCGCCCGGGACCAGTCTGAACACGCACGGGGTCTTGCCGATGAGGTCTCCGTCCGCCTGCACCGGCAGTACCTTGCCCGCGTCGATCGAGATCTCCTTCCGGGCCCGCATCCACTTCACGTTGGGCTCGATCGGCCGCTTCTTCGCCACGACGTCGCCTATGTGCTGCAGATAGCCCACCGGCGTAGGCGTCCACACCAGCATTACGTCGAGCGCGCCGTCGTCCGGTTCTATGTCCGGCACTCCGGGGAACCCGGGTTGTTCGCGAAAGCCGGCGTTGATGATGGTCACCTCGATACCCCTGAAGTCCCGCTCGGCGCCGTCGATCGCGACGCGGAACGGAACCGGGGCCGACCAGAGGCTGCTCGTGATCCCCGTCCAGATGTACGCCATCCGCCCGAAGCGCCGCTTGTCTTCATCGCTCAGATCCTGCACCGTGCGCGAGCTGACACCCGCGCCTGCGTTCAGGAAATAGAGGCGTCCGTCGCACTCCATGGCGTCGATCGACCGGAGCGAGTGTTCGCCACCCGCCAGCCTCATCGCTTCGGCGGGCGACGCGGGGATGCCCAGCTGCTCCGCCAGCATGTTGGCCGTCCCTGTGGGCACGATCGCCAGCGGAACGCTCGTGCCCGAAAGCGCCGAGGCCGCGCCCGATATCGTCCCGTCTCCACCGGCGACGACGACGAGCTCCGGCCGCAACTCATCCAGAGCGTGCTGGACGATCTCCGACGCCTTGTCCGTCTTCTCCATCACGCGGATTCGGGCCGGCTCGTCGCCGAAGAACCGGTCGAGCAGCTCCTGAAGCTCTCGCGGGTCCGTTCTCGACGACATCGGGTTCACGAGCACGAAGGCTCTTGGCACTCATCCTCCACGGACTCTTCGCAGGTTTGCCTGAGGATCGGTCCGTCTGCTCCTGAGCGGGCGAAGTTGCGTGCCATGACGGAGGCCTCCGCGCCGAAGCTCGGAAGACCGCCTAGCGAGAGTCGCGCATGGCGTCGAGCGTGGCTCGCGCGTCAGGAACCGCTTCGAAGAACTCCTCGAGCTTCCGGCACGCGTACTCCTCGCAGTAGGCGCAGCTCTCAACCCCCCTCTCGCGTCCGCACAGGCGTATCCTGCATCTCAGCGGGTGAGTGAAGACGCTGTCGTCCGAAGCGTGGCAGCCGAGGCAGTTGATCACCGCCGGCTCGATATCGGCGTTGTACTCCTTCGACCACTGCTTCGCCACCGCTTCCCGCTTCGCGTCGTCGTCCTCGATCGTAGCCTGATACGCGGGGCAGTCGGTACACACCAGACCGCAGAACCCGACGATCACATCCATTGGCGCTCCCCCCTATAGCGTCACCACGCTCTCCGCGGCCATGAGGACCGAGACTAACTCCCGCATGTCGCTGATGCGTCCGATCTCGATCTTGTTCTTGATTCCGTAGTAACCGGCACACGTGCCGCATCCGATCAGGTCGACCCCGAGATCGCTCAGGGTCTCGAGCGCGTCCAGTACGGGCGAGTTCTCCGCCAGGAGGAACACGCCCGAACCGTAGAACACTACCGCGTCGGGCCGCCTCTCCTCCTGGCACAGCTTACGCACGAAGGAGCCCATGAGCTGAGATCCCAGTTGCTCGTCGGCCACCATGTGCCTGTCGTTGACGACGACCACCCGTTGCACGTTGCGCTCTCCCATCCGGCGCCGGGCAGAGTCTAGCCCAGTTCCCGGCCGTCCCGCTTGGACACGATCCGGAAGTCCTCCCTGTCGATCTCGTCGTTGTCCCTGACCTCGATCGAGCGGCGCGTGTCACGCTCCAGGTTCTTGAGGACGTCCTTCTCCTCGGTCATTATGCCGACCGCCACCTCCGGCGAGACCTCGACCACGAGCCTCTTCTCACGCGACGTGGAGACCACCCTGCGCACGGCGCGCTCTATCATGACCATGATCGTCTCCATAGAGAGCACCTGGCCCGTCCCCTCGCAGCACGGACACTCCACCGTGTACTGGTGGAGGAGGCTCGGCCTCACACGCTGGCGCGTCATCTGGACCAGACCAAGCTCGCCTATCGGGAAGACCTTGCTGCGGGCCCGGTCGCGCGCCAGCACCCGGCGAAGCTCCTGCACGACCTTCTCGCGATTGGCCTCCGACGCCATGTCGATGAAATCGATCACGATGATCCCGCCGAGGTCGCGCAGACGGAGTTGCCTGCCGATCTCCCTGGCGGCCGCCAGGTTCGTCTTGAGGATCGTCTCCTCCTGGTCCTTCTTACCGGTGTACCTCCCGGTATTGACGTCGACCGAGATCATCGCCTCCGTGTGCTCGATGACGATGTAGCCGCCCTTCTTGAAGTAGACCTTCCGCCGCAGGCTCTTCTCGATCTCCCCTTCGATGTCGTATGCGTCGAATATGGGTACCGGCTCGCGGTAGTATTCGACCCGCTTACGCAGCTCGGGTGCGACCGTGCGCAGGTAGCCCACGACCTCCTTGTATCCCCTCCTCGAGTCGATGATGAGCCGATCGACGTCGGTAGTGAACACGTCCCGAACCAGCCCCGCCGTCATGCCGACCTCGCTGTGAACTAGCGCGGGCGCCTTCGTCCGCTCCGCCTTCGCGTTCGTCTTCTTCCACATCTTGACGAGGAACTTCAGGTCGCGCTTAATCTGACGCTTGCTGGCGCCCGCGGCGACCGTCCTCACGATCAGGCCGCCCCACGGCGGCCGGATCTCTCGCGCGATCTTCTTGAGGCGATCGCGCTCGCCCTGGTCCTCGATCTTCCGCGAGACCCCGACCGCCCCCGAGAAGGGCACGAGCACGAGGAACCTGCCCGGGATCGATATCTGCGTGGTGACGCGGGGGCCCTTGGTGCCGATCGGCTCCTTCGTCACCTGGACGATGATCTCCTGACCCTTGTCGATGAGCTTCTGTATCGGCTCGTTCGGCGACTCCATCCGCCGGCCGTCCTCGACCTCGATCGCGCCCTCACCGGTCAACTCGCCGAACTCGACCGTCAGGTCCCGCATGTCCGACACGTGCAGAAAGGCGCTCTTCTCCTGCCCGATGTCGACAAAGGCCGCCTGCATGCCGGGCAGGACCGCGCCGACCGTTCCCTTGTATATGTCTCCCACTATGCGCCCGCCCTGGCCTCGCTCAACCATCAGCTCGACCAGCTTGTGGTCCTCGAGGATCGCGATCCTCGTCTCCCCGCGGGCAACGTTTACGATGATTTCCTTGTACACGTTTCTCCTGTACCTCGTTCGCCGTGGCACGAGCCGCGGCAGTTTAAGTTGTTTGAATGCTGTTCAGAACTCCGCAGAGCGAGTATAGCCCTGCCGCTTCGGCCGTTCAAGTCCACTTGTGGCGGTTCGGGACCGCCGCGGCTATTCGATGCTCTCAAGTCCCCCGCCGCTCGGACATCTGAAGAGCGACAACCTGTGCACGCGGGCCAGCCTGGCGTGCCACCCATCCCCACCCAGGAGCAACCCCACCACGTCGAACGCACGAAGCGAACCCTCTCGTCCCAGTTCCAGGACCGCCCGAAGCTCGAGCGGGTCTGTCCGTTCGATCTCGAGGCTCCGTACCCGCTCTGTGGGCCTCAGCTCCTTCGTCTTCTCGCCTCGCGGGACCTTTACGGCCCGCGTCGCCAGAAGCTCCCCTATCCTGCGCTCGATCTCCCTCCTGTCCAGTTCGTCGAGCGGCGCGAGGTTGCCGATCACGTACTCCGCGGCGCACGCCTCCGCCGACGCGCTCTTCCTGGTCTTCTGGGGCGTCGCGGAGACAGGGCTCACACCTGGCGGGAGGCCCGCGCCGAGGTCCCTCACGATCTGG
>WJLY01000132.1 GCA_014728245.1 Candidatus Effluviviaceae Genus IV sp. | reverse complement strand
GCTCATCCACAGGCTGCTCCAGTTCTCCTTCATGCCGATCATCGGTTTCGGCCAGGCGCTCCAGCCTGTCGCCGGTTTCAACTACGGGGCCCGGCGCTTCTCGATGTCGAAGCTCGCAATGCGCATATCGGTCATCCGGTCCACGCTGTTCGCGCTCTGCGCCTTCGCCGTGCTCATGATCTTCGCGCGCCCCCTGGTCGGTCTGTTCACGAGGGACCGGGAGCTCATCACCCTGGCCGTACCGGCGCTCCGCGTTGTGGCCATCGCCTTTCCCGTCATAGGCGTGCAGATGATGGGCGCGGTCATGTTCCAGGCGTTCGGCCGCGCGGCCCACGCGCTCTTCCTCACGCTCTCCCGCCAGATCATCTTTCTGATACCGCTTGTTCTCGTGCTACCGAGGTACTTCGGGCTGGACGGCATCTTCTGGTCCTTCCCGGCGGCCGACCTGTCCGCGACGGCAGTCACGGTCATCATGCTGATGAGGGAGTTTGCCAGGCTGGACAGGAAGGCCGAGGCCGAGCCGCAGAGTGCCCGACCGCGCAGCTAGCCCTTTTCCCCCGGAGACCGCGAATGGGTGGTGCAGTCGCGGGTCATGGCGCGCGCGACCCCCGGTGCCTGGTCTCGCCCGGAGCCGCCGGCGGCCGGGGGCGCTCAGTAGCTGACGGTAACTCCGGCCGAGATGTAGTTCAGAAGCGCGAAGTTGTAGACCTCGTCGTTGTCTGCGCCGCCCTCTACGATCCGGTAGCCGGCTCGGAGCGCGATGCGGTCGTTGAGATCGTATAGAAGTGCTAGGGTTACGTCCTCGGCGCGGCCCTGCGGCGCCGCCAGCGCGTCTCCCTGCAGAAGCAGCGCCATGCAGGGCCTGAATTGCCAGCGCAGACGGAAGTTCAGAAGCGGCACGAACCCCACGTTGGTCTTCGAGGCCGAGAGCCCGTCTCCCTCCACCCGGATTTCCGCGTCTCTTATCTTCGCGGTGAAGCCCACGCCGGCCTCGAACGGCCCCTGAGTCCTGAGCTCATACCGGTACGTCAGCCTGTAGGAGTTGAACGTGTATGTACCGTCGACGTCCGTTCCGGCGGGGAACTCCTCGCCCGCGAACGCGACTCCGTCGGAGAGCACTCCGGTGGCCTCGGCGCTCAGGGGAGCGTAGAGAGCGGAGAATGTGTGGCGCTCCCCGAACGTGTACTCGAGCCTGGCCCGGAAGAAGGCAGACGGGTCGATCGACAGATCCCCCTCCGAGAGCGAGAAGAGCGTGCCTTCGTCACCGGGGATGCGAACGTCGTTGTACCCGGCGGAGACCACGCCCGATTCCACGTCGATCCGGAACTGAGCAAGGCCGGCGGCGGGGATGAGCAGAAGGGCCAGCGCGCACACCGTCGCGACGCGCCACGCCTTTACTCCGCGCTTGCCGGTGATCCACCGGCGTACTGTCATTTCATCGGTCTCCACCTTTGATCCGCCATGCGGTGTCATAGATTCGGGCTCCTTCGTGAATCCGCCACGAGGTGTCATAGGTTGGGGTTCCTCCGTGAATCCGCCACGAGCCGCCACAGGGGTCCGCATCTGCCGCCGGGGCTATCTACGAACGTAGTCTATGAGAGTGCGGCCGAGAGTCGTGTTGTCCATGATGCCTCCCAGTCCCGCGCCTCCCGGGCCGTACGCGAGAAGGGGGACTATTGTGGCGCTGTGCGTGTCGCAGCCGAACTCCGACCAGGTCACCTTGCGGGATTCCAGAGAGGCGTCGAAGAGCAGGTACCCGCCGCATTCGTGATCGGCCGTGACGATGACCAGCGTCTCGCCGTCCATCTCGGCGAAGTCCATGGCGGCGCCCACGGCCCGATCGAAGTCGAGCGTCTCCTCGATGAGCCACTCCTGGTCGTTCTCATGTCCCGCCCAGTCGATCTGCGAGCCCTCGACCATGAGGAAGAATCCGTCGTCGTCGCGCGAGAGGATCTCGATCGCCCTCTTAGTCATGTCCGTGAGCGAGACCGACCTCTGAGAAGCGCGGGGCGGGTGCTCCGGGTAGAGGAGAGCCGCGGCCGCGTCTCCGTCCGGCAGCGCGGCGAACTCCTCGGTCGTCAGCGCGACGGGCATGCGCGCGCGCATCGCAGACAAGAGGTCGGCCGCGTCGTCTCTTATGCCCCCGGACCCGGTACGTGGGAGGAAGTACATCGCCCCGCCTCCGAAGAGAACGTCGACCTCCGAGTCGGCGATCTGCCTCGCGATCTCCGTGTGGTTGTCGCGGCTTCTGGCGTGCGCGACGAACACAGCGGGCGTAGCGTGCGTTATCGAGCAGGTCGCCACCAGCCCCGTCGAGAGCCCTTTCTCCTCGGCGTGCTCGATCACGGTCCGGAGCGGCGCGCCGTCCGGTGTCACCGAGACCATTCCGTTGTTTGTCTTGTGACCCGTGGCCATCGCTGTCCCGCTGGCCGCGGAGTCGGTGAGGAACGAGTTCTCCGCGTGCGTCGACATGAGTCCGCCGAGCGGCAGCCGCTCCATGTTGAGCGAGCCCGCCTCGACCATGGCGGCGGTCACATGCGCCGCTCCCATTCCGTCTCCGATCATTAGCACGATGTTCTTCGGCGTCTCGCCCGGCAGCGGCCATCCGCCCTCGACGGTCGGCGCGGTCCTGTGGGCGCATCCGCCCGAGAGCGCCGCGGTGAGCGCAAGAGCAAGGAGTGTCGCGACGAGCGTCGCGCGGGACGCCGATTTCGAGTGTGTCATCTTATCGCTCTCCGTTCTCCGCTCCCGGTACTCTGGACAGGGGGGACCAGTCGGGGCGGCTCTCATCGCCTTCAGAGGGGGAATCCCAGGGAACACCTTCTCCAGAAGAGCTTAGCCCCCGGCGGGGGCCTTTTCAAGGCGCAGGGGTTCGTCTCGGCGCAGGGCATCGCATCGGGCGCCGCTGGGGCGGCCGCCGCATCTGAGCGCGGC
>WJLY01000131.1 GCA_014728245.1 Candidatus Effluviviaceae Genus IV sp. | reverse complement strand
GTCGGGAACCTCAGACACGGGCTCCCGTCGGGGCGCCTGCGGACCTCGATGTTGTCGAGGCGCAGCGCGCCGCCGTAGACGCACGAGGCCCAGGCCACGATGCTCCCGGCGTCCCTCCTCGGGAGCCTGATCCTCACGTCCGTGATCGCGGCGCTACCCAACGGGCGGCCCTTTCCGCGCGAGCTTCTCCCTGCCGGACCAGAAGTGCTGCAGGAGCCGGAAGCTCAGGATCTCTGAGCTCCTGCGGGACGGGCAGAGCCACACCGGGATGCAGTGGCGCACCGACCAGGCGAGGAGGCTGTTGACCACGCTCTTCGGGCCGACCCGACTGTGCGGGGGCGGGTCGAGAAGCGCGAGGAGAGGGCACTCCCCTCTCGGCCACATGCACGGCGGGACCTTGAGCTTCTCGTCCTCGGCGCGGCGCTCCCCGTCCGGGTCGCACGGCGCCCTTCGCTTCCACCTCGACGGATCGTCGCACTGGATCACGATGGCCGGGGCGGGCATCGCTGAGAGGCGCTCGATCTCCCGCTCGAAGCGCTCACGGCCCTTGCCGATAGTCCCGTAGATGTCCGCCTTCGTCTTCCGCTCGACGGCGACCTCGTCCTCGTGGCCGAGGATCGAGTAGTCGCCGGAGTCGAGCTTGTGCCGGTCCGTGGCCACGTCGAAGACGCGGCCGCGGCGGTCGTCGATCCCGCGGAAGTCGAACGGGTCCTGCTCCCGCGTGTCGACCACCACCGTGAACGGGGCCGGCGTCGTCTTCACCCGCCGCCCCCGTTCACGCAGAGCCGCGGGAAGCAGACGTGCGCGAGGCCCTGCATCATCGCCTCGGCGTCGGCGAGGACCTGCCTCGCCCGAACGGGCGTCTCGCCGATCTCCTCGGCGACCTCGCGGGCGGACAGGGCGGAGAAGTAGAAGAGCCGGACCGCGCTGGCGTGCCGCGGAGGAAGCGTCGTCAGCAGCATCCGCAGCGCGTCCCTCCGGTCGAGGGCGAAGTCGGGATCGCGGCCGGGGGCGTGGAACGCCCTGTCCATTGCGGAGGGAGCCATCAGGACCAGGGCGCCGTTCCCGGTCATCCTGCGGCCTCCCTCGTCAGGAGCTCCACGAGGCGGGACATCCGCCTCTCGTGCCGGTTCCGCCGGATCGCGGCCGAGAGCGCGGAGCGCTGCCCGACGAGGATGCAGAGCTCCTTCGCCCGCGAGATCGCGGTGTAGACCAGGTTCCGCTGCATCATCCGGGAGCCGAAGCAGCGGTGGACGGGGATGACGACCGCGCGGGCCTCGGACCCTTGCATCTTGTGGCAGTTGTGCGAGACGAGGCCGTTCGAGAGGTATGAGTGTGGGCCGGGCACGGTCAGGTCGTAGAGGTCGGCTTCTCCACTCTCCACGGAGACGATCTCGTCGTAGAACCAGTGCCGCTTCTGCCACCGCAGGAGGCGCTCTGCTGCCTGGCCCAGGGTGGAGAACTCCTCGGTCTCACTGACCAAGAGATCAATATGATGATAGGCCAGCTGACGAGCGCCACGACTCAGGCTGGAGAGGATCTTCTTCGCATTCGCGGATGTCCTGTAGTAGCGCCCGTCGCGCCGCCTGAGCGCCCAGCGGAGCTCGCGCGCGGCAAACGCCCCACCGGGGATGGTGTCCCAGTTGGTCTTGTGGCACGGGATGTCCTGTCTGGCGAAGACCGAATCCTCCCGCTTGTAGGGGTGGCCGAAGTGCACGGCCCGGTTGAATCGGTCGATCTCCCGGCCATACACTTCGACGCGCCACGCCGGGCTCCACTTGTCGGTGGGCCCGCGCATGAGACACCGCTTGGATACCACGCCGAGGTTGAGGAGCAGAAGCTGCACCTGTTCGGCGAGCACGGCCGACGACGTGGCGAAGACGATCACTGACGACACGCCGCCGTCGCCGGAAAACAGCCCGCGCAGGAAGGCGGCCTGCACCCGGGGCGGACTGGCAAGGATCGTATGCGGTACGGTCTTGTCGGGGGCCTTCGAATAGCCCAGCCCACACCAAAGCAGAAACTCGCGGACGGTCCTGCTGTGGAAGTAGAACCTGCCGATGTTCCGCGTCGGTTCGCGCCAGTCCCGGCATTTGACACCGAAGAGAGCTTCTGCGGCCTGGCGGACGAGCGAGCGCCACGGGTTTGCCTTGGCGAGTTCCACGCGACCGTCGTCGCGATCCGTGTAGCTCCCGTCAGCGACCAGAGCTCCCAGGAGCTCGGCGAGTTGTCCGTCGACTTTCGAAGGCCAACGTGCAGCGTTTCTGTGCCCGTTCGGGCGTGCCGTTGGATGGAATCCCTTCGTGGCAACCTCTTCCGTTGCACCGCACCGCACCCCACGGGGCACGGGGAGCCTCATGCCCTCGGCGAGCTGTGATGCCGGCACCCACGTGTCCTCACCCGTCAATCGGTCTGCCATTAGCAATCGATGGTCGCGGCTCATTTCAAGGTAGAGACCCAGGCGTGTACGGATGTGGATGGTCGGCTCTCGCCCGACACGGATGAAGCGCGCGGCATCGCGCATTCCATCCGGAGTACCCACCGGGATCTGGCGGCTCTTGAAGTGCCGAGCCGCAAGGCCAGGGAGCACTTCGGAAATGCGCTGCATGCCGCCGGCGGTCCATATCCAGGTACCGGCGGAAACGCAGGTGAGGGCATAGGCCAGCTGCAGGTCGTTGTGCCTGCGCGGGATCCGCACGACCCGCTCGGGGCTCTCGAACGCGACCTCGACGTGCTTCTTCGTGATCTGGCGTACGTAGCCGATGTCACCGTTTACGACGGGCTGCTCGTCGATCACGGCGTTCCGCGTCTGGATCACCTTGTCGCCGACTTTGAAGTGACATTTGGGCTCCGACGGCGCCGGGTTCAGCGACCGCTGGAGGACCTCGTTGAACGCCCTGCACGAGAGCTCGGTCTTCTCCCGCAGCGGGCTCATGACCTGGATGTCGCGCATCGGGTCGAAGCCCTGGGCGGGAAGCCTGCGTTCGACGAGTTCGCAGATCGTCTGCCTGGCCTCGTGGACGTCGTTCCGTTCGAGGAAGTGCATGTCGTCGCCGCCGGCGTTCTCGAAGACGCAGTCACGGCCGGATTTCATGGCGTGGCAGTTCAGAACGATCTTCCCCGGGTCCTGGCGCTTGATCTTGGTCAGCTCGAACGAGGGCACGACGCCGGAGGCGATGAGGTCGCCCAGGACGCGCCCGGGCCCGACGCTCGGGAGCTGGTAGGTGTCCCCGACCAGGACGAGCCTCGTTCCCGGGGCGACCGCACGCAGGAGGTCGGCCATGAGCGATACGTCCACCATCGAGGTCTCGTCGACGATCACCACGTCCGTCGAGAGCGGGAAGGCCTCGCCGTGCTCGAAGACGAAGC
>WJLY01000130.1 GCA_014728245.1 Candidatus Effluviviaceae Genus IV sp. | reverse complement strand
GAGAATATCGAGCGGCTCAAGATAGCCAATTGCGAGGTGCTCTGCGGAGAGGCTACCGGGGAGAGCGCGTCGCCGGCGGACGCGGTGCTGGTCGACGCTCCGTGCTCGGGTACGGGAACGCTGGGACGGCGCATAGATTCCCGCTGGAAGTTCGATCTCGGCGCCAGGGAGCGCGTCAGCCAGGAGGTGGCGGAACTGAAGAGGATCCACCCCCGTCAGCTTTTCGCTCATCAGGCGAGCCGGCAGCTGCGTCTGCTCTTGAACGCGGCGGAGCTGGTGAAGGACGGGGGGCGCGTAGTCTACAGCACGTGCACGCTGGAGCCGGAGGAGAACGAACACGTCGTCGAACGTTTCCTGAAGAAGCGGCCGGACTTCACGATAGAGGACCCGCAGCCGTTTGTTCCCAGCATGTTCACCGACGGTCGCTTCGTCCGCACGCTTCCCCACAGGCACGGCATCGATGGCGCCTTCGCTGTGAGGTTCGCAAAGAAGGGCGGCGGCGCGGAGAAGATGCGCGCGGAGGAGGAGCAGGAGCTGCCCGCGATGGACGGCAGCATGAAGATGGACATGGAGATAGCCGAGGAGCTGGTGTGAGGCGAGGACGCGGGAAGGCAGAGACCCCGCGAGACATCCGGGAGGAGCTGGGTTGAAGGTCCCGGCAATCGTGAGAAGAGCGCTGTTCGCGCTGTCGGCGGTGGCTGCGGCGGTAGTGGCCGCCGCGCTGCTCGTGAACTACGTCGTGATGCCGATCATGGTGAGGCAGGGCGACCTGGTACCCGCCCCGGACCTCGCGGGACGTTCTCTCGTCGAGGCCAGGCGTGTCGCGGAGGAGGCCGGGCTCGGCATTCGGGTCTCCGCCGAGCAGCCCGACCCGGAGATCCCCGCGGGAGCGATCGTCGAGCAGAAGCCCGGCCCGGGCGTCGACGTGAAGCGGGGTCGAAGCATGGCGGTCGTCGTGAGCGCGGGCCTCGACCTGAAAGTGATCCCACCGCTCTCGGGGCTCACCGCAAGGCAGGCGCAGCTCGACGCCGAGGCCGCGGGGTTCGCGGTCAGCCGCGTCGGGGAAGTCCATACCGACCGCATCGAGCGCGGGCGCGTCGTCGGCACGATGCCGCGGAGCGGCTCCATTATGCCCGCGGGGAGCGGCATCGTGATGGTCGTGAGCCTGGGGCCGCGGCCCCTGCCGCTCGTCATGCCGTCGCTCGTGGGTCGCACGCCCGAGGAGGCCCGGATGATAGCGGAGGAACTGGGGCTCGTCGTGAGGTCCGTGAGATACGACCGCGCGCGCAGCGACGTGCTCCGCGACGTCGTCGTGGTGCAGGAACCCGTCGCCGGCGCGCGCGTTGTCGAGGGAAACGGGGTCACTCTGCGCGTCGGGAAGGGGTAGGCCTTCGCAGGGAGCGAATGGGCGTCCGAGTCGAGGCGGACTGCCGCCCGCCTCGGTGAGCGGCACGCGCGATCGGAGGAGAGGATGACAGGGAAGGAAGTGCGCATCGTCCCGTCCATTCTGTCGGCCGACTTCACGAGGTTGGGCGAGGAGCTGCGGGCCGTAGAGGATGCGGGCGCCGACATGATCCACGTCGACGTGATGGACGGGCACTTCGTGCCCAACCTGACGATGGGGCCGTTCGTCGTCGAAGCCGTGCGGCGGGCGACGAGCCTGCCGATCGACGCGCACCTCATGATCACCGATCCCGACAAGTACGCCCCGGCCTTCATCGAGGCGGGCGCCGACTACGTGGTCTTCCACGCGGAGGCCTGCCGGGAGCCCGCCGGACTACTCGAGAAGATACACGCCCGTGGAGCCAGGGCGGGGCTCGCGCTCAATCCGCCCAATTCGCTCGAGCTGATCCAACCGTATCTACGCGGCATCGACCTGGCGCTCATCATGACCGTCAACCCCGGCTTCGCGGGGCAGTCGTTCATGGCCGACGTCATGCCCAAGCTCTCGTCGCTCGCCGAGATCAAGAGGGAGAGGGACCTGGATCTTCTGATCGAGGTCGACGGAGGCATAGGCCCCGACAATGCCCGGACGGTGGTCGAGAACGGCGGCGAGGCGCTCGTCGCCGCGTCCGCGATCTTCAAGTCCGGCGACGCCGGGGAGGGTGTGAGGGCTCTCCGCGCGGCCGTCGGTGGCGGCTGACAGGTCTCCGGAGGCGGCGGTCGGGGCATGACGCCCGCTCATCATCTTTCTTCTTGCAGTAGTTCCGACGCCTTGGTATATTCTCAAGGCTGTACCAGTTGCAGGCCCGGAGCTTGACGGCTCGCCGGGATGGTGCATTCGTGCATCTATCGGCGGGGCGTCGGCGTGTCTGTTTGTCCACGTTCCGCGACCCTTTCGTTTCGTGAGCGCGTTCGGCGCAAGCGAGGCGCGCGGAGCAGTCCCGGAGGCGACTTAGAGGCATGTTCGACCAGCTGTCGCAGAGACTCGAAGACGCGTTCAGGTCGCTTACGGGGAGGGGCAAGCTCACGGAGGCGAACATCGAGGAGGCGATGCGCGAGGTGAGGCGCGCCCTGCTCGAGGCCGACGTGAACTTCAAGGTCGCGCGCGGTTTCGTCGAGCAAGTCAGGGCGCGCGCCGTCGGGCAGGAGGTTCTGCGGAGCCTCACGCCGGGCCAGCAGGTCGTGAAGATCGTCCATGAGGAGCTGGTCGAGCTTCTGGGCGGCGAGGCCGTTCCGTTCAGGCTTTCGGGCGCCGTGCCCGCCGTGGTGATGGTCGTCGGGCTCCAGGGGTCCGGCAAGACCACCTTCTGCGGCAAGCTGGCGCGGCACCTCCGCAAGAGGGGGAAGAGCCCGATGCTGGCGGCGGCGGACACTTACAGGCCGGCCGCGCAGGAGCAGCTGGCCACGCTGGGACGGGGACTCGACGTGCCCGTCCACAGGGGGCGGGAGGGCGCCGACCCGGTCGGTATCGCCACTTCCGCGCTCGCTGAGGCGCGCGAGTCCGGCGCCGACGTCGTCATCCTCGACACGGCGGGAAGGCTGCACGTCGATGACGAGATGATGCGGGAGCTGGAGCGGATCCGGGAGGCGACGCGGCCGGGCGAGATCCTGCTGGTTCTGGACAGCATGACCGGCCAGGACGCGGTCAACGTCGCGACGGAGTTTCTGGGCCGCCTCGATTTCACCGGAGCCGTGCTGACGAAGCTGGACGGTGATACGAGGGGCGGGGCCGCGGTCTCGCTGCGCGCGGTGACCGGCAAGCCGATCAAGTTCGCCGGCGTGGGCGAGAAGCTCGACGCTCTGGAGCCGTTTCACCCGGACAGAATGGCGTCACGCATTCTGGGCATGGGGGACGTGCTGACGCTGGCCGAGAAGGCCCAGGAAGCCGTCGACGCCGACAAGGCGGCGAAGCTCGAGGAGAAGCTAAGAAAGCAGAGCTTCACGCTGGAGGATTTTCAGGAGCAGCTGACCGCTCTCAAGAAGATGGGTCCTCTGGACCAGCTCGCCGGGATGATACCGGGAATGAGCAAGCTCGGGCAGGTCGCCATAGACGAGAGCGCGCTCAGGAGGGTCGAGGCCATCATCAACTCGATGACGCCACAGGAGAGACGAGACCCGGGCGTGCTCGACGGAAGCAGAAGGAAGAGGATAGCCAGGGGCAGCGGCTCCACGGTGCAGGACGTGAACCGCCTCCTGAAGCAGTTCGGTTCGATGAAGAAGATGATGAAGCAGGTCGGCAAACTGGGCAAGCGAGGAAAGCTGCCCTTTGCGAGCCCCTTCTGAGTGTAGGAGATGAACCTATCCCGATGGCGGGCGGCCGGGCCGAGAGATGCACCACGCCGCGCCGGATCGCCGGGGTGACCGAGGAGGACGAGTGTCAGTAAGACTAAGACTGCAGCGCAAGGGCGCCAAGCACATGGCTTTCTACCGCATAGTCGCGGCCGACCAGAGGTCGCCGCGGGACGGGCGCTTCATTGAGCAACTCGGCTACTACGATCCGCTGCGCGAGCCGCCGGACATCAAGATCGACACGCCGAAGATCATCGACTGGCTGTCGAAGGGCGCCCAGCCGTCTGAGACGGTTGAGTCGCTGCTGCGGCGAGTGGGTATTCTCCAGATGTGGCACGAGGTCAAGCAGGGAAAGCCGCTCGAGGAGCTTGCGCACATAGAGGAAGAGGCCAGGAAGCGTCTCGAGGCGAAGGCCTCCATGGAGAGGCGGCGCAGGGAAGAGGAGCGCGGGAAGAAGGGCGAGAAGAAGGCTGCCGCCGAGGAGACCGAAGAGGCCGAGGGCGTCGAGGCTGAGAAAAAGCCCGCTGAGGAGGGCGCCGAGGCTGAGAAGAAGCCCGCTGAGGAGAGCGCAGAGGCGGAGAAGAAGCCTGCAGAGGAAGGCGCCGAGACCGAGAAGAAGCCCGTTGAGGGAAGCGCCGAGGCCGGGAAGGAACCCGCGGAAGAGGTGAAGAAGGAAGCGGCCGCCGGCGCGGGCGGAGAGAAAGCCGAGGCCTCGAAGGCCGCGGAGAAGGACACCGACAGCAAACCCCAGGCGACCGACGCCGAGAAGCCGGAGGAAAGCCCGAAGGCGGAAAAGGCGAAGGAAGCCGATACGAAGGACGCCGCCGGCGACTCGGGAGGCGGCGCGTCTCAGGACGAGAAGAAGGAGGAGGCTCCCGCCGAGAGCGAGTCCGGCGGGGACGAAGCCTCGTCCGCGTCCGAGGACAAGAAGCCCGAGTAGGGGAGCGAAAGGAGACGGCTCCCAACCCGACCGGCGGCGCGGAGGCGCGGCCTCCGCATCGAGTGCGGTCGGGCACGTATGGACCGTGTCTCCGTAGAGAGGTTAGAGACCCATGTTCGAAGACGAGATCAAGACTCCCGATTCGACCGAAGCCTCGCTTCAGGCGCTCGTCGAGTACATCTCCCGTGGGCTCGTAACGCGCCCGGACGATGTGAACATCACCATCTCGCGGAAGGGTGAGATGATCGTCTACGAGGTGCGAGTCGCCGACGAGGATAAAGGTCGCGTGATCGGCAAGAACGGCCGAACGGCGAAGGCCCTTCGCGCGATCATCGGCGCGGCGGCGACGAAGAACGACAAGAAGGCGACGGTCGAGATCATCGACTGAGTGTCGAAGATCCTCTCTTCATGAACCGACCGACGGGCCGCGGAGCTGGTCAGATGGCCGATCGAGACAAGTGGATATCCGCCGGGGCCGTCGTGAAGCCGCACGGCATCAGAGGAGAGGTGATCGTCGACGTAACACGCGATCTCGCGGACATGATAGCGTCCGGAATGGTCGTTCGATTGACGGGTCGCAAAGGGTGCGAAACCCGTCCGAGCGTGGAGGGAGTGCGCTTCCACGCCGGGCGACTCATCATCAAGTTCCGCGACGTCGAGTCGCGGAGCGAGGCCGAGTCTCTGCGGTCACAGGAACTCTGGTTGACCAGGGAGCAGATCGGTCCGCTCCCGCAGGGCCGGTACTACGTACAGGACATCGTGGGGCTTACGGTCTACTCAGAGCCCGGGGAGCTTCTGGGCCGCGTGACCGACGTCCTCTTCATGCCGGCCAACGACGTCTACGTCGTCAGCGGCGAGGGCGAGGAGATTCTCCTTCCGGTCATCGACGACGTGATAAGAGACGTAGACCTTGCCGGAGGCAGGATCGTCGTCCACCTGATGAAGGGGCTTCGGAGGGAAGACAGGTGAGAATCGACGTTCTCACGCTCTTCCCGGAGATGTTCGAGGGTCCTCTGTCGGAGAGCATCCTCAAGCAGGCGCGCGAGAAGGGTCTTTTGGACGTGCGCCTTACGAACGTCAGGGATTTCGCCCGCGACAGGCACCGGACCGCGGACGACTACCAGTACGGTGGCGGCAGCGGAATGGTGATGAAGCCTGAGCCGATCTTCGAGGCGCTGGAACACGTGGGCGCGCCCGTGGCGAAAGGCGATCGGACGGGCGGCGCAGTGGTGCTCATGTCGGCCAGGGGCAGGCTCTTCGACCACGGCCTGGCGGCCGATCTGGCGCGGGAGCCGCGGCTGGTTCTCATCTGCGGGCGCTACAAGGGCGTCGACGAGCGGGTGGCCGGAGCGGCTACGCACGAGGTCTCGATCGGAGACTACGTGCTGAGCGGCGGAGAGCTGGCCGCGATGGTTGTCGTCGACGCTGTCGCGAGGCTGTTACCGGGCGTGCTCGGAGACATGGAGTCGGCCGAGACCGACTCCTTCTACGAGGGCATACTCGGCCCGCCGGTCTACACGAGGCCCGAGGAGTACCGCGGCGAGGAGGTGCCCGACGTTCTCAAGTCGGGACACCACGAGATGGTTCGGCGGTGGCGCAGGAAAGAGGCCCTCAAGGCAACGCTTCACCGTCGGCCCGACCTGCTGGAGCGGGCCGAGCTGACCGACGAGGACAGGGAGCTGCTTCAGGAGATCGAGGCGGAGGACAACACGATCTGAGAGACTGACCGCAGTCGAAGGCGGCCGCCGGAATCGCGGCCGTCGGGAATGAAGGGCAGAAGACCTGGGAGTAAGGGATGAACGAGAAGGTGAGAGCGATAAGGGACCGCGCCGTGCGCGATGATCTGCCGGAGTTCTCGATCGGGGACACGGTGCGCGTGCACGTCCGCATCAGCGAAGGCGAGAAGGAGCGGACGCAGGCGTTCGAGGGCACCGTGCTATCGAGGAAGGGCTCCGGTTGCAACGAGACGTTCACGGTTCGCAGGGTGTCGCAGGGCATAGGCGTCGAGAGGACGTTCCCGCTGAGTTCGCCGAACGTCCAGACCGTGGTCGTCACCCGGCGCGGCAAGTCGAGGCGATCCAAGCTGTACTACCTGCGCAAGAGGACCGGCAAGGCAGCGAAGACGAAGGCCGTCGATATTCGGTAGCGACGGGCGCGGCGCTCTCCGCTCGTCGGACCGCGTCGCGCCCCCGGGAGTACGCGTACTGAACGGTGGTTTTCGGCGGGGCCTGACGTGACTGAGGCACACGAGGAAGGAAAGACCGGTCTTGAGGCGCAGACGGACGCCGAGCACCGGTCGATGAAAGATCGAGACGCCGATGGGCGCGAGGACGCGCCGAAGCCGGCTGAGCCCACCGGAGGAAGGCCGCTTCGCGAGTTCACCGTGTCCCGGATCAGGCACATGGTCGCCGAGGCTCCGCCCGAGCCCGGCGACTTGCTTTGGAACCAGCTCTGTCGCGACCGCCGTAGCGCGGTGCGTGAGATCGCGGCGAGACTCAAGCGGAGGCGGGCGCATGAGGAGGCTGTCAGGCGCCGCGAAGAGGGTATGCGTTCTTACGAGGCCGGCCTCTGGGAGAGGGGCCTGACGCTCGTTGCCGGCGCCGACGAGGTCGGCCGCGGGCCGCTCGCGGGACCGGTCGTTGCCGCCGCCGTCGTGCTTCCGAGAGAACTCACCTTCAACGGCATCGACGATTCGAAGAAGCTCGTGCCGCAGAGGCGCGAGGAGCTTCACGGCCTCATCCGCGAGACCGCGGTCGGCGTGGGCATCGGCAGCGTCTCGCACGAGGTCATCGACGAGATCAACATCCTGAGAGCCACCCACAGAGCCATCCGCGAGGCCGTGGAGAACCTTGCCCGCGCGCTGGGCCGCGGCCCGGAACACGTTCTCGTGGACGGCGAACAGGTCCCCGATCTCCGAGTTCCCCAGACTCCGATCCACAGGGGCGACGAGCTTTGCACGGCCATCGCGGCCGCTTCGATCGTCGCCAAAGTGACGCGCGACCGTCTTCTCGAGGAATACGACACCCTGTACCCGGGCTACGGCTTCGCCAACCACAAGGGCTACGGCACGCCGGAGCATCTGGCGGCTCTGACGAAGCTCGGTCCCTGCGACGTACACCGGAAGTCGTTCACGCCGGTCTTCCGGAACGGCGATCGCTCGCAAGCGTATCTGAGGTTCAGCGCGCGGCTCCTGTCCGCGAGGTCCGCGGGAGAGATCGAGGAGATCGCCGGAGAGATCGCCGGGGCCAGAGACTCACTCGAGCGCTATGAGCTCGCGAAGCTCCGGGATCTGTACAGGAGGTGTCACAAGCGAGTGAGGGCCGGGATGAAGAGCCGGAGCTGAATCGTACCACGGCGCCGTCTCCCCGGGTCCCCCGGCGCCCGGCTCGCGCTGCCTCGATTCTGGGCCAGACTAGCCCGACGCCCTCGCACGCAGACGTCCCGGCACCTTCGGAGCGGACACTCCGAGAGCCCCACATTTGGCGAGATACGCCCCTTCCGCCGTATCCGACGCATTCCCCACGAAGTGCCCGTCAACCCACCGGACCACGAGGGATAGCGGCGTCCGGCGAAACTCCCCGGGGAGCACAGATCCACATGAACAGAAGAAAAAGAGGCACCCTGGCCGAGGAGATCGCCGCCCGTTTCCTCCAGCTCAAGGGGTACTCGATTCTGGCCACCGGTTACAGATTCCGGAGCAAGGAGCTCGACATCGTGGCGAGGCGAGGAGACGTCGTGGTCTTCGTCGAGGTCAAGATGCGCGCCGGCGACCGGAGAGGGACGCCGCGCGAGTCGGTAGACGCGCGAAAGCGAAGGCACGTGGTCTTCGCGGCGAGAGGTTTCCTGAGGGAGCGCGGGCTGGCCGACGGGCGCTCCCGGTTCGACGTCATCGAAGTGAACATGAGGCGCGGCGGGCTCGTTCTTCGCGTGGAACACCTGCCGGACGCGTTTCGGGCCGACCGCGCGTGAGGAGGAGGTGGGGGATGCTGGCCACGGTGCTGAGCGGCGGAGTCACGGGAATTGACGGCTACATAGTCCGCGTCGAGGCGGACGTAAGCAGGGGACTTCCCTCGTTCGCGACGGTAGGACTCGGCGACAGCGCGGTTCGCGAGGGCCGCGACCGGGTCGCCTCGGCCATCAGGAACTCAGGATTCACCTTCCCGCTGGACCGCATCACGATCAACCTCGCGCCGGCGGATGTGCGGAAGGAGGGAGCGGGTTTCGATCTGCCGATCGCCCTCGGTCTTCTGGCGGCCACAGGCCAGGTCGACCCGTCGATGCTCTCCCGGCTGCTCGTGGTCGGAGAGCTCGCCCTGGACGGGACGACCCGCGGAGTCAACGGGGTGCTTCCTCTCGCCGTCGCCGCCGGCGGCGAAGGGCTCAAGGGCATAGTGCTACCCTCGGAGAACGCCCGCGAGGCGGAGGGCCAGCAGGCGCTGAGAGTGCTGCCCGTCAAGGACCTGCGGGGCGCCGTGAGGGTGCTCAAGGGAGGCCCTCCCGACGAGCCGGAGGGACGTCGAGGCTCGCCCCGCGAACCCTCGCGCCACGTCGACCTCTCGGAGATAGGCGGTCAGGCGCACGCCAAGCGCGCTCTCGAAATCGCCGCCGCCGGCGGGCACAACCTACTGATGGTGGGGCCTCCGGGCGTCGGCAAGACGCTGCTGGCCCGTGCCCTGCCCGGCGTGCTGCCCCGGCTGACGAGGGAGGAGTCTGTCGTCGTCACCACGATACACAGCGTGGCCGGTGTGCTGCCCCGGGGCAGCGGACTGCTGTGCGAACGGCCGTTTCGGGCCCCGCATCACACCGTCTCTTTCGCCGGGCTCGTAGGAGGGGGCAGGATCCCGCGCCCCGGGGAGGTGAGCCTCGCGCACGCCGGCGTCCTCTTCCTCGACGAGATCGCCGAGTTCAGGCGGGACGCGCTCGAGGCGCTCCGTCAGCCGCTCGAGGACGGCGCTACGACCGTCACGCGGGCCGCCGCGAGCGCCACGTTCCCGGCGGAGTTCTCTCTCGTCGCAAGCATGAACCCATGCCCGTGCGGGAACCTGGGACACCCGACCAAGCCCTGCACGTGCCCGCCCTCGAGCGTGCGGCGCTATCTGAACAAGGTCTCGGGGCCCGTGATGGACCGCATCGACGTGCAGGTGCAGCTTCCGCCGCCGACCTTCGAGGAGCTGTCGCCGGGCCCTCGGGGCGAGCCGAGCAACGAGGCGCGCGTGCGCGTTCTCCGGGCCCGGGAGATCCAGGCGCGGCGTTGGCGACAGTGCCGGACTCCCACGAACGCGCGGGTGCCGGCGGCGCTCCTCACCGAGCAGGTTGGCTTGAGGGGCAGGGCGCGCGTACTGCTCAGGCGCGCGGTATCGGAGCTCGGCATGTCCGCGAGGTCCTACCACAAGGTGCTTCGAATAGCGAGGACGATAGCCGACCTGGACGGCGAGGAGCGTCTCGGAGACGTTCACGTGGCCGAGGCCGTGCAATACAGGAGCATGGACCGCGGTACGCCGTAGTCTGGCAATCATTATGCTACAATGCTATAATGATGCAAACGGTCAAGTAACCAACCGGAGGTCCATGAGATGAGTGGCATGTTGAGAGCGGCCCTTCCCGCAGCGCTGATCCTCGTGGCGACGCTGGGCGCCGGCGTGGTCCGCGCGGAGACCGGCGCGACGGACGCCGAGATCGAGCAGCTACAGAGGGAGATAGAAGCGAAGGGGTACGACTGGACTGCGAAGAGGAACTGGACGACCGACCTGTCCGAGGAGGAGTTCCGCGCTCTCCTCGGCGCGCGCGTTCCCCCGGAGGTCGAGAGGCGCTTCGAGGCGCTCGACCCGGGCGACTTCCCCGTGGCGAGGGACCTGCCGGACAGCTTCAGCTGGCGGGCGCAGGGCATCATGACTCCCGTCAAGAGCCAGGGCGGCTGCGGGAGCTGCTGGGACTTCGCCGGCGTGGGCGCGCTCGAGGCGGTCATCAAGCAGAACACCGGCACCGAGCTGAACCTGTCGGAGCAGCAGGTGCTCTCGTGCGCGACGCCGGGGTACGGGTGCGGGGGAGGGTGGTACGCCTGGGCCTGGAGCCACTTCCGGGACTACGGCGCGGTCGACGAGACCTGCATGCCCTACGAGGCGGACGATACCGTCCCCTGCGCGGAGGACGGATGCGCCAGGGTCGCTACCACGAACGACTGGATCGACATCCCCGGTGATGTGAACGTGATCAAGACGGCGCTGCTCGACGCGCCGGTGGCCACGACGTTCACGGTGTACGACGACTTCAGCTCGTACGGATCGGGTTGCTACGAACACGAGGGCGACGATCCCATCAACCATGCCGTCGTCATCGTCGGGTGGGACGACAACAAATGCGGGGCGGGAGACGGCGCGTGGCTGTGCAAGAACAGCTGGGGCGACGGGTGGGGCGATCTGGGCGGCTATTTCTGGATAAAGTACGAGAGCTGTAACATCGGAGCCAACAGCCAGCAGGTCTTCTACTACCCGGGCGTCGACGTAGTCTACGACGGCCACTCGATGGGGGACGCGGCCGGCGACGGCGACGGTTGGGCCGATCCCGGCGAGACTGTCGATCTCGTCGTGACGCTCAAGAACGAGGTCGTGGCGCCCGACCGCACGGGCGTCGGCGCGACGATCTCCACATCGAGCCCTTCGGTCACTATAACGCAGGGCTCGGGAACGTACGGGTCGATGGACGCCGGCGAGAGCGTCGAGGGCTCTCCCGCGTTCCAGTTCCAGGTCGACGAGTTCGCCGTCCCCGGGGAAGTCGTGGAGTTCGTCCTCTCGATCTCCGACGGGGCACGCTACGCGAACGCCGACACGTTCTCCGTGGTGCTCGGCCCGGTGCCGGTTCTGCTCGTTGATGACGACGCGGGTGAATCGACAGAGGAGTGGTTCGAGGATTCGCTCGGCCGGCTCGGCTACCTGTACCAGACGTGGTGCGAGGACACCGACGGCGAGGTCCCGCTCTCCGAGCTCAATCGTTACACCGTCGTAGTCTGGGATTGCGGATGGGGTGGCAAGCTCGGGAGCGGCAACAGGAGCACGCTCGAATCCTACCTCGACGGCGGAGGAACGCTCTTCATCTCCGGCGAGGACATAGGGTGGGCGCTGAACTACCAGGGAGACTCCGACAAGATACAGTTCTACAACGACTATCTCCACGCCGACTATGTCGCGGACGATTCCGGCTACCGCAGCGTCGACGGCGTGGCGGGCGACCCGATCGGCGACGGTCTCTCGTTCACGCTGAACGGCACGGACAGCGCGATGAACCAGTTCTATCCGAGCGAGATCGAGCCGAGGACGGGCGCGACGGGCATATTCGAGTACGACCCCGGCGCCGAGGGCGCTCTGCGTTACGAGACCGGTCACCGCGAAGCCTACCTGGCGTTCGGGTTCGAGGGAGTGACCGGGGCCGCCATCCGCGACACCATCATGCGCCGGTCGCTGGAGTGGTTGACTCAGGGCAACTGGCCCGACGTGACGCCTCCGAACGTCACGCTCACGGCGCCGAACGGCGGGGAGAGCTGGCCTGTCGGCGACAGCCAGACGATCAGGTGGGAGGCCACCGAAGACACGGGCATCGACCACTTCGACCTCTATTACTCGACCGACTACGGCGCGAGCTTTCCGGACACGATCGCGATCGGACAGAGCGGGAGGACCTACCAGTTCGAATGGGTCGTTCCGGACCGGCCGGGCGACGGCGTAAGGGTGAGGGTCGTGGCGACTGACCTTGTCGGGCTGGCGTCGCTCGACGACTCGGACTCCGACTTCACGATCGAGGACTCCGGGAGCGGGGTAGGGGAGCTGCCGAGAGACCTGGCGCTCATGCAGAACGTGCCCAATCCGTTCAACCCGCGAACGAGCATCCGTTACTCTCTCCCGTCGCGCTCCAGCGTGCGCCTGTCTGTGTTCGACGTCGGTGGCCGCGCCGTGAGGACGCTGGTCGACCGTGACATGGGCCCAGGCCACTACGAATCGGTCTGGAACGGGAAGACCGATTCGGGCGAGGACGCGGCGTCCGGTATCTACTTCTACCGCCTCTCGGCGGACGGGAAGGAGCTGGCGAGGAAGCTGATCCTCCTGCGGTAGATGCCTGCGATGCGTGTGTGCTTGCATCCCAACGCCGGACGTTCTAGGCTGTGAGCCGTTCCGGGTCCCCGCCCGTAGCCGTCTTCACGATCGGTGGACCGTCCCGGCCGCTTCCGGGAGGGGGCTTTCGATCGCGGTGAAGGTCTGCACCCCGGTCTTCGCAGCCAGGAGGTCCGCAGGTGTCCAGGTGGTCCTGGCGTCACGCCGCCCCGGTCGTTGCCGCGTTCGCGGCGAACGCCGCTTCACTTCCTCTCAAGTTCAGCACGGACGAGCTTCACTCCCTCTACTGGGGCGCCCGCAGTCTGCACGACCCATCGAATCTGCTGCGCCCGTGGTACGGCGGCCTTCTACAGAGACTGCCCGCCAAGCTGGCGCTCATGGGAGGCCTTCTTGCCTGGGGCCCCAGAACCTGGGCGTTCCACCTGCTCGCCGTTGTCACACACGCGGCATGCGCCGCGTACGTCGGTTGCCTGAGCGAAAGGCTCAGCGGGTCGAAGGCCGTGGGCGTTACGGCGGGCCTGCTCTTCGCTGTAGGCTTCGGCTGGTACGGGAAGGCCGTATTCCGCTCGAGCAACGAGACCATGTTGCTCGGCCTGCTCTTCCTGCTCGTGGGTGTCGAGCTCATGCTTCGACGCAGATGGATCGCTTCAGCGCTTCTCCTCGTGCTGGCCGTGGCCTCACACGAGATCACCGCCGGTGCCATACTCAGCCTGCCGGTGCTGTACGCGCACGTGCGAGGTTCGGGCGAGGGAGGGCCGACCGGGTCGCCGGAGACGGTTCGGCGGGACTCCGG
>WJLY01000129.1 GCA_014728245.1 Candidatus Effluviviaceae Genus IV sp. | reverse complement strand
CGCGTACTCGTGCCCGTAGCGGTCGTGGCGCTGGCGTCTCTCTGTGGTTGCGTCTACTACAACACCTTCTACCACGCGAAGGCGGCCGCCCGAGAGGCGGAGGTTCTGAGGGAGGAGAGGCCTCCCGGCACCGAACCGACGGTCCGCGAGGCGGAGCTCCTGGAGAGGGCCATCGAGAAGAGCGGCCGCATCCTGAAGTTACATCCGGACTCGGACTGGGCGGACGACGCGCTGCTCCTCATGGGCGAGTCGCTCTAT
This sequence comes from Candidatus Effluviviaceae Genus IV sp., assembly GCA_014728245.1. Classification (GTDB taxonomy): domain Bacteria; phylum Joyebacterota; class Joyebacteria; order Joyebacterales; family Joyebacteraceae; genus WJLY01. The sequence goes on along the minus strand of WJLY01000129.1, from coordinate 2,254 downwards.
CACAAGGGGCAGTATGAGGTGGCCGAGGAGCGGCTCAACAGCTTCCTCACGCTCTACCCGGAGAGCGACCTTCGCCGAGAGGCAGAGTACACGCTTGCCGCCGCAATGATGGCCGGCGGGAACGCTGTCTCGGCCGAGGATCTTCTGACCGACATCGCCTATACCGCCGAACCCGACGAACTGTCCGACGACGCGCTCGTGATGGTGGGCCGGGCGAGGAGCGAAAGAGGGCGGTACGCCGAGGCGGCCGAGGCCTACGAGGAGCTCATCGACAACTTCCCCGGAAGCGACCGCAGGGCGGAAGCGCGTTTCCGTGCCGCCGAGAACTACTCGAAGATGGGCAGGTTGGAGGAGGCGGTCGAGCAGTACGCGGCGGTCTCGGAGGAGTCGGGTGGGCGCGAGCTGCTCTTCGAGGCCCGTCTCCGGCTTTCGGAGACCTACCTCAGTCTGTCTGATCCGGAAACGGCGCTGCAGTTCATCGAGGACCTCGAGGGGCGCACGGTGGACGAGGAGAACCTCGACAAGGTCCTGCTCCTCAAGGGACGCGCGAAGTCGGAGGGCGGCGATTTCGAGTCGGCGATCTCGACCTACGAGGGTATCGCCGCGTCCAGGGAGAGGACCGCGGCGGCGGCGGAGGCGTACTACAGAATCGGTCTCATCCACAGAGACGAACGCGGCGATTTCGACGCCGCGCAGGAAGCGTTCGAGAAGTCGAGGTCACAGGCGCCCAGGAGCGATGCCGCCAGGCTGGCGGAGAGCGCCAAGCGCGACCTGGAGAGCCTGCAGCGCTACCTCTCGGTGATAGAGGAGCACGAATCGAGCGAGTCCGGAGAAGCAGTGTCCCCGCGCGTGGACGGCGTCGAGCCGGGGGATAGCGCTTCGCCGGGGACGACAGGAGTCGCGCCCGCTCCGGCGGAGACGCTCTCGGCCCGTAGCGCTTCGCCGGGGACCACAGGAGTCGCGCCCGCTCCGGCGGAGACGCTCGCGGCCCGTAGCGCTTCGCCCGGGACGACAGGAGTCGCTCCCGCTCCGGCGGAAACGCTCGCGAGGTCGGAGCCCGCTCCCGGCGACACGGCCGGCCCGACGAGACGGGACACGACGGCCGTGGCCGACCGGGCAGCCGGTGAGACGCCCGCTCCCGAGACGACGGCGTCCTCCGCGGACACGAGCGGCGCGACCGGCGTGTCCGAGGTAGCGGAGGCGAGGTTTCGCGTGGCGGAGCTCTACCTCTTCGAGCTGCAGAAGCCGGAGACAGCCCTCGGATACTACGACGCCGTGATAGCGAACCACGGCGAGAGCGCGCTTGCTCCCAAGGCCGCGCTCGCCAGGGCCTGGCTCATTTTCAACAGGCTTGAGGATCCCGAGAGCGCGCGCGACGCCTACGAGTTCGTCGTCGAGCGTTTTCCCGGGACGGACTACGCGCGGGAGGCGCAGGACGTTTTGGACGAGCTGTCGGGCGGCGCGGCGACCGCGGAAGACGCGATGGAGGCGGATTGACTCTCATACGAAGCGTATCCGGCGTCCGTGGCACGACCGGAGTCGAGATCACCGAGGAGCTGGTCGCGCGCTACGCGAGGGCCTTCGCTTCGATGGTGGGCGGCCGCGTGGCGCTCGGCTGCGACGGTCGCAGGGGAGGCGGGCCGCTGGTCGCGGCCGCCTCCGACGGGCTGATGCGCGGCGGGGCGCTCGTGCTTGACGCCGGGGTCGTGCCCACGCCGACCGTAGGCATAGCGGTGAGGGAGAGAGAGCTGGACGGCGGCGTCGTGATAACGGCGAGCCACAATCCGGAGACGCAGAACGGCATGAAGTTCTTTTCCTCGAGGGGCGTCTTTCTTGACCGCGCCGAGGCGCGGGACCTCTTCGCCGTAGCGGACGGGGCTCCTCCCGATGCGAGCAACGGTCCACGGGAGACGCGGCTGCTCGCGGACGCGGTCCGCGACCACATCGGGCTCATCCTGTCCTGTCGCCACGTCGACGTCGAGCGCGTCAGGAAGTGGGCGCCCACCGTCGTAGTAGACTGCGTGAACGGGGCCGGTTCGGTAGCCCTTCCGCTCCTGCTCGAGGAACTCGGCTGCGAGGTAGTGAGGCTCAGCTGCGAGGCGGGCGCCGGCTTCCCCAGGGAGCCGGAGCCCGTGCCGGCCAACCTCGGGGGCCTCGGAGAGGCGGTCGTCCGCGAGGCGGCCGACCTGGGCTTCGCGTGCGACCCGGACGCCGACCGGCTCGCCGTCGTCGACGAGAAGGGGCGCCCGATCGG
>WJLY01000128.1 GCA_014728245.1 Candidatus Effluviviaceae Genus IV sp. | reverse complement strand
GGCGCAGACCTTGCACCTTGACAGTCCGGTAGAGACGGTCTATACTTCTGGATTGAGCTTGATAGCGGGAATAGCTCAGTGGTAGAGCGCCACCTTGCCAAGGTGGATGTCGCGGGTTCGAGCCCCGTTTCCCGCTCCAGAATCCAGAGGGCAGGGGCGTCGCGTTGGCTGCCCCTGCCCTTTCGACAGGCGGCGTAGCCAAGTGGCTAAGGCAGAGGACTGCAAATCCTCGATCACCGGTTCGAATCCGGTCGCCGCCTCCAGTATCGTTGCCGGCCCCGTCCGGAGCCCCGCTACCGCGGGGGCCGCGGGGCCGGCATGCTTTTGCCTCGCCGGGGTGGCGAAACTGGTAGACGCATCGGACTTAAAATCCGAAGGCGGCCTCTAGGCCCCGTGCCGGTTCGACTCCGGCCCCCGGCACCATCTTCCTGAGAAATGCTCACCCGATCTGGCCGCCAAGGCTGATCATGACCTGCCATTCTTGACACATGGCATAGCTCTTGCAGTCTGTCACGCACTGACAACACAGTCGCGGGCGACAAGACACGGGAGTGACGGCCATGAGAGCGCGCTCAGCGCGTGGTGCGAGAAGGTGGCACAACCTGCTTCTGGCGGCGGCCCTGGCTCTGGGGCTGCTCGTCGGTTCGTTGGCGGACGTGTCGGCGGCCGAGCCCACTTTCCCGAGGCTCGCCAACGTCTACTTCAACACGCTCGTGGGAGCGGATCTCGAGGCGGTCGCACGGTACGACCTCATCGTCATACCAAAGCACGCCCAGACCTGGTATCAGAACGAGCTTTCCACATTGAGGGAGCTCAATCCTGATATGCGCATACTGGTGCACATGCCCGTGGGGTACGACGGCGCGTGGAACGCGCCGGAGGACAACGCGATCCTGACCGAGAAGTTCGACTCGTGCGGCTGGTGGCTCCGCGACACCGTGGGCGAAAAGGTGATCATGGGGGAGAGATCGGGACTGCTGAACATGACGGCCGACTGTCCTCCCGACTCCGAGGGGAAGAGACTGACCGACTGGCTGCCCGAGTACATGGCGGAAAGGCTGGGCCCGGGAGGCTACTGGGACGGGATTTTCATGGACTTCTGCATGTACCAGATCTCGTGGGCCAACGACCACATCGCCTATCCGATCGACACCGATCAGGACGGCATCCCCGAGGGCCGGGACGAGCTGGACCAGGCGTGGGACCAGGGCATGCGCGCGATGGTCGAAAGGACGAGGGAGCTTGTCGGAGACGACTACATACTCGTGAGCAACGGCAACAATACGTACTACGACGTGTGCGACGGCTCGACCCGCGAGGACTTCCCGAGAATGCACGGCGACTGGTATCAGAACGTCACCCACCCGGAGTACGGGTACCTCGCCATGTCCAACTACAAGAGGCCCTCGTCCAATCTGATCATCACATGCTGGGGAGGTCCCGCCACGCTGGGCGGCCCCGTCGAGACGCCCGAGTTCAGGCGCAAGTTCGGACTGACCTTCGCCAGCACGCTCGTATTCGGCGACGGGTACTACGCGCTCGACAGCCCGAGCTACAGCTACGTCTGGTGGCACAGGTACTTCGATCTGGAACTTGGCACGGCCCTCGGGCGGGCCGAGCACGTGCCGGCGGCGTTCCCGGGGCGTGGCCCGGGCGTCGAACACGCCGACATGCTGAAGATGCGGCGCTTCGACAAGGGAGTGGCGGTCGTCAACCCGACCAACTGCGACCAGAGCGTCGTGCTGCCGGGTCTCTACTTCAGTCCGGACTCGTGGAACGGGGAGTTCTATCCGCGTTCGGCCGCGACTTCCTCGGTCGATGTCTGTGAACGCTCGGGGGCCGTCATGGTCGGGACCGGCCGTCTGCTCGCCATGCCCGCGGGCCTTCTCGGGTGGCGGAGCGACGGCGTGAACCATGTGCAGTGGCCCGAGGTGGAAGGGGCGTCCGGGTACAGCGTCTACAGGGTCGACGTCGGCGGCGGTCAGGAGGACAAGACGCTCCTCGGCGTCTTCGCCGAGTGCTCTCTGGAGGACCGGGCGGCGAGGACGTCGGTGTCCAGATACTTCGTGGCGGCGATCGACGAAGCGGGTTGCGAGGGTCAGCTGTCCTGTCCCGTGGAAGTGTCGTCAGGACTGGGGAGCGACCTGTCACTAGCGCTTGTCGCGGCAGATGAGCCGGACGGGACGCTGACCCTCAGCTGGACCGCCGAAGGCCGGCCGGACGGTTGCCATTTCATCATAGCCCGCGTCGACGAAGACGGAGCCAGGCGCCGGCTGACCGGGGCGCCGATCGAGCCCCGGAAGAGCGGTCGATGGGCGCACACGGACCGTCTTCCCGTACGGCCCGTCGCCTACGAGGCGATCGCCGTTAAGGACGGCGTGTTCGGCAACGCGATCGGCTCGGCGCGCGCGGAAGACACGTCACCGGCGGAGGACCCGATCGTGCTGCTGGGCTGCCATCCGCACCCGATGTCGTCGTCGACGACGTTCGAGTTCCGCGTGCCTCGCTCGTCCGCGCCAGGGCCGGTGCGCGCGTCGCTCACCATATACGACGTGGCGGGCCGTGTGGTCAGGAGGGTTTGCGAAGGCGAGTTCGGAGGAGGCACGCACTCCGTGCCCTGGGACGGGCGGTCGCGGTCCGGCGAGCCCGTGGCTTCCGGCTGCTACTTCTACGCCCTCACGGCAGGCGAGGACGTCCAGTCCGGCAAACTCCTCGTAGTGCGGTGAACACCCCACCCGCGGCGCCGCTGACCGACCGCGCGATGGCGGCCGCGTCCAGCGGGCGCATTCCGGGCGCCGATTCCGACGTTCAGAACAGGCATCCGCTTGACACCCAGGTTTCCCGGTGCTAGCGTAGCGCGGCGCCGGGAACATCTGCACGTGCGCGTCTGGAGGACATATGAACGTCGCGGATCTTGTCATCTGGGTGATTCTGATCATCGGGTTCTTCTCCGGATTGGCCAGGGGCTTCATCAGGGGGCTTCTGGGGCTAGCGGGACTCTTCCTCGGCATCATGCTGGCCGTGGGATACTACAGGCCGCTGTCCGCGGGCCTCTTGTCGTTTCTGCCCGGGGAGCAGACTCCCGCGATTGTGAGCTTCGTCGTTATCTTTCTCGCGGTCGTAATCGTCGTGGGCATCGTCGCCGGGCTGGTGGCCAAGGCTCTGCGCCTCGCCACGTTGGGCTGGCTCGACCGCCTGCTGGGCGGCGTCCTTGGCATCGGCATAGCGTCGGTGGTGCTCGGCGTACTGCTGCTTCTCGCCGTGCTGGCGGGCCTCGAGAGCAATCCCGTGCTCGTGGGCTCCGGTATGGCGCCGAGGGTCATGCGGGTCACCGACGTGGTCGTATCGGTTCTTCCGGAGAAGGCCAGGGCGACCGTCGAAGAACACTACGGCAAGCTGCGCGACGAGTGGGAAAAGGCGCGCGAACGCGAGGAGAACCTGGTGGTCCTTCCGCCGCCTGGTCTCGGGAGCGGAGCGGCGGCGGGCCGGGGTGCCGTGCATGAAGCGTGAGGAGGACGCGGGAGGCGTGGCCGGTCGAGGAACCGAGGGCGAACACCCTGTCTCCGCCGGGCGGGACCAGCTGCGGAAGGGCTCGGAAGGAGGAGGTGGCGAGCCCGCCCGGGAGGACCGGGACAGGGGCGACCTGGGAGATGTGAGTGTCCTCGACGGTCTCGGCACGGATCTCCTCAAGATGGCGGGCGGGCGGCCGTCGCTGGCCGACGGGAAGCTGTGGCTGTCCGAGCTCACGAGGATCAAGGAGATCCTGGAGCGCAAGGAACGTCACACTCCGGTTCTGATAGGTCCCCGCGGGGTTGGCAAGCGCGGGCTGGCGGTCATTCTCGCCAGAGACATCGAGAGAGGCGACGCGCCGCGGCACCTGCTCGGGCGTCGCTTGATCGAGCTCCCGTTTCACCGCGTGCTCGCCGCGTCCAACCGGGCGGGCGACTTCGAGCGCCTGGTGTTCGCGGCGCTCAGGGAGGCCGGTTCCAGGGACGACGTGATAGTCCTCATGAGTGGCCTCACGAACTTCCTCGGCAACTTCGGCGGTCGGGCCGCGCCGGTCGACGCCTCGTACGTCATCAACACCGCCTGCCACCAACCGAACATCTACATGATGGGCACCGCTACGCCCGAGCTCTACCGCGAGACGGTCAAGGCGCTCCCGTGGTGCCTCGACGCGATGACTCGCGTCGAGATAGCGGAGCCCGACAGAGGCGCTTCCGTTCATCTTCTGTCCCAGATCGTAGGCGGGCTCGAGGAGTACCACGGCGTTGCGATCAGGGAGGAGGCGGTCAGGGCCGCGGTCGACCTGTCCGCGGACTACATGCGCGACCAGGTACTGCCCGGTAAGGCGTATCGCCTCCTGGACGACGCGGCGGCCAGGGAGGCGACCGCGGAAGGTGAGGGAAGCACGGCCGCCGTCACGGAGCAGGCGGTCAGGCGCGCTCTCTCCGACATCATCGGGATTCCCGAGTCCAAGCTGGCGGAGCCCGGCCGGTCCGCGCTGCTGGATCTCGAGACGGCCCTCGAGAGACGCGTGAAGGGGCAGAGCAGGAGCATAAGGACGCTCGCGGACGTCATCAGAGTGACCATGCTGAACCTGGACGCGAGCCCTTCACGGCCGAACGGCGTCTTCCTGTTCGTCGGACCGCCCGGGGTGGGGAAGAGCGAGCTGGCTCGCGCGCTGGCCGAGGAGCTGTACGGGAGGTCCGGCAGGCTCTTCGAGTTCAACATGGCCCGTTACAGCGGCGACGACGGCGTGCTCCGCCTTGTCGGAGCGAGCCTCGGAGACGCCGAGCTGTCCGGGGACCTGACGACGGCCGTCGCGCGCAGTCCTCACTCGGTCGTCCTGCTGGAGCACATCGAGCGCTCGCACAAGGACGTGGCCGTGCTACTGATGCAGATCTTCCGCGACGGATCGATCGTCGACGGGCAGGGCTCCGTAGTGTCGTTCTCGAACGCGACGGTCGTCATGACGACGAGCGCCGAGCAGCTCCTGCCTCCCGCGGGCGAGAACGGATCGGTCGGCTTCAGCCTCTCCCAGCGGGACACGGGCGAATACTACCTGAGAGAAGCGAGGGAGGCCATCGAGCAGTACTTCCCCGCCGACTTCATGGAGGGTATAGACGAGGTGCTTCTCTTCGATCCTCTGACGGACGAAGCCCTCCGGGAGATCGCGGAGGTTCGCCTGGACGACATCAGAACGAGACTCGGCCAGCGCTCGATCGAGCTCGAGGTGACCGACGGGGCCATGTCGACGCTCGTGGAGAAAGGCGCGAGCAGGCAGTACGGGGCGAGGAACCTGGGAAGGACGGTCGAACGGCTGCTCCTGAAGCCGATCGCGCGTTACATCCTCGCGCACCCTGAAGTCCGCCGCGTGGTCGTGAGGGAGATCGAGGGAGACCTGGAAGTGAGTTCGTGAGATGCCGGGCAAGACCGGGCGGGGGAGGAGCGGTCAATGAACGACGCCAGAGGCATGCTCATTCGCGGCGAGCAGGTACGTTCCGACAGCTCGTTCAAGGTGATGAATCCTTACGACGGCGTCGTGTTCGCCACGGTCTCGGAAGCCACGCCGAGCGAGATCGAGAAGGCGCTGTCGTCGGCCGCCGACGGCGCCCGGACCATGGAGGCGATGAGCCGCCACGAGCGCTTCGTGATCCTGGAGCGCGTGTCGGAGAAGATCGCGGGGCGCGCGGACGGCCTGGCGAGGGTGATCGCCTCCGAGTCCGGAAAAACGTTAAAGGAGGCGCGGGCCGAGGTCGGAAGAGCTGTGGAGACCTTCCGGCTCTCCGCGGAGGAAGCGCGGAGGCTCTCCGGTGAAGTGGTGCCGTTCGACGGGGCGCCGACCGGCGCCGGTCGCTTCGGGTTCGCTCTGAGGGTGCCTCTCGGCGTGGTCGTGGCGATCACCCCTTTCAACTTCCCGCTGAATCTGGCCGCCCACAAGGTGGGGCCGGCGATAGCGGCGGGCAACTCGGTCGTTCTCAAGCCTTCCTCCTACACCCCTGTGACCGGACTGGAGCTGGGAAAGATACTGCTCGAGTCCGGCCTGCCGCCGGAAGCGATCGCCGTGGTGACCGGCCCCGGCGGGACCGTCGGTCAAGCTCTCGTCTCGGACCCGCGTCCTCGGATGGTGACCTTTACCGGCAGCGCAGACGTTGGGCTTGCCATCACGCGCAAGGCCGGGCTCAAGAGGCTCGCGATGGAACTCGGGTCGAACTCGGCGGTCGTGGTGACCGAGCACTGCGACGTCGAGGCGGCGGCCGAGCGCTCGGTGCTCGCGTCCTGCGCTCTGGCCGGGCAGGTGTGCATCTCGGTGCAGCGCGTCCTCGTTCAGGAGAGCGTGAAGGAGCGGTTCCTCGGGCGCGCCTGCGCGTTCGCGTCGGGGCTGAGGGCGGGCGACCAGCTGGACGAGAGGACGGACGTGGGGCCGATGATCGACGAGGCCAACGCGAAGCGGGCGCAGGACTGGATCGAGGAGGCGGTCGGCGCCGGGGCGAGCGTCTTGGTCGGCGGCGACCGGGACGGATCGGTCTTCTCTCCGACGATCATGACCGACGTGCCGGAGACTGCGCGGCTCTGGAGCGACGAGGCCTTCGCGCCGGTGATGTCCGTGCGGGGCTTCGGCGATCTGGACGAGGCGATAGCGCTTGTGAACCGGTCCAGATACGGGCTTGCGGCGGGCGTCTATACCGACCGCATGGAGCAAGGGCTCAGGGCGGCACACGAGATACGGTGCGGAGGCGTGATGGT
>WJLY01000127.1 GCA_014728245.1 Candidatus Effluviviaceae Genus IV sp. | reverse complement strand
GAGGACGGATAGTGGCGCGGGTCGAGGCCGACAGCACCAGTCCTGTTGACGCTTCAGACTGCGGGATATCTGAGCCCGGGCAGCAGATCCTGTGCTGGGATGGAACGACGAACGACGGGCGGGCGGTCTCCAGCGGGGTCTATCTCGTTCGCCTCTTGTTCGATGGACAGGTGGTACGGGGACAGCAGATCAGACTGACACTCGTGAGGTAGTTGGCCGCCCTCGGGCGTCCGCTTGTGCGCCGAGTCCGGGAGATCTAGAGCTACGGGGCGGATTGGCTGGGCGCGTCTTCTTTCCTGTTGCCAACTTCCCGCTTCACCGGGCTCGGTCCCAGCTTCTCGATCCTTTCCACGAACTCGTTGATCACTTCCTGGAACCTCGCGCCCTCGCTCGCGGAGACCCACTCAAGCGCGAGGCGCTCGGGGTCGATCCCGAACCCGTCGAGGATGCGGCGGAGAAACGCGACGCGCCGCATCGTCTTGTAGTTCCCCTCCATGTAGTGGCACTCGCCCGGGTGGCAGCCGGCGATCATGATGCCGTCGGCGCCGGCGAGGAACGACTGCAGAACGAGCTCCGGGTCGACCCTTCCGGAGCACATCGTCCTGACGATGCGGAAGTGCGGCGAGATCTTGAGCCTCGAGACGCCGGCCAGGTCGGCGCCGGCGTAGGCGCACCAGTTACAGCAGAATACGATCACGCGGGGCTTGAACGAGTCGCTCATGTCGGCTCCGTGTCTGCGCAGTTTGTCGGTCGATTGAACGCAGCAAGGATACCATCTCTAAGCCTTGCGCGCAAAGGGACTTCCGGCATTCGCGCCGCGCGTCGCACACCGCGCGAGGCGGCGATTCGCCCGGGCCATGCGCGGGGATTTTGCATTGCCGCTCAGTCAGTGAGCGGCTATAATGGTTGCTTCGTCGAGGCCCTGCGGAGCGCCGGCTCACGGTCGAGCGGGCGGGTTCGGAGCAGCCTTGGTGACCGCGACCGACGGGCCAAATCCGGCGGACGGCCGACCACCCGCCCGTCGGACGGTCCACGAGGGTGGCGCGGGGCGGCCGGGCGCGCGGGCGAGGCGGAGAAGAGGAGGTCCGGATACGGTTTGGGAGTTCGCGAGAACCTCCTGCAAGTCACTAACAGGATAGCAGATGCGGCCGAGCGGGCCTTCCGCGAGCCCTCGGACATCAAGCTCGTGGCGGTCACGAAGACCGTGGAGCCAGAGCGGATCGCCGAGGCGATAGAGGCCGGCGTCACCTGCATCGGCGAGAACCGGATCCAGGAGGCCGAGCGTAAGTTCGGGGCGGTTCTCCCACCTGTCGAGAAGCACATGGTCGGGCACCTCCAGAGGAACAAGGTGCCGAAGGCCCTCGAGCTGTTTGACATGATCGAGTCGGTCGACAGCCCCCGGCTGGCCAGGGAGGTCTCGAAGCGCGCGGAGCGGGCCGAGGATGACGCGCGAGGGGTCAGCGACGGCCGCGCCGACGTCCTCATAGAGGTAAACACGTCCGGCGAGGAATCGAAGTACGGGTTCGAGCCGGACGAGGTCGTCGATGCCGTCCGCGAGCTCGCTGACCTCCCCGGGATCCGCATCGTCGGCCTCATGACGGTCGGCGCGTTCCTGCCGGACCCGGAGGACGTGAGGCCGTGCTTCCGGCGCCTGAGGGAGCTACGGAACGAGATCGAGGAGGCGGTGATCCCGGGTGTCAGGATGGACCACCTCTCGATGGGCATGACGAACGACTTCGAGGTCGCGATCGAGGAGGGCTCGACGATCGTCAGGATCGGGCGGGCCATATTCGGGGAGAGGTAAGAGTCGCCGAACCGACGTGGCCGCGGAGCAGGCGGGCCCGGTCGTGGGAGAGCGAAGCCTACGCAGGAGCAGAGGAGCGCGCACATGTTCGTCGCCAAGAATCTCGTATTCGCGCTGGCCACGGTCATAGACTTGGCGCTCCTCCTTTATCTCATATGCCTCTTCGCGGCCGTCGTCATCTCGTGGTTCGCGCCCCGTTCGAGGCACCCGCTGGTCCGGTTCTTGCGAGCGATCGTCGAGCCGGTGCTGGGGCGGGTCAGAAGGGCGATGCCGTTCCTCGTGATGCAGGGATTCGACCTGACGCCGATCGTGGTGTTTCTCATCATTCACTTCCTGCGGCGCTTCCTCGTCGAGACGCTCTACGACGCCGCGGCGAGGATGTAGACACGGGGGCGCTGCCTCGCGTAGACCGAGAGAACAGGAGCCGACATGACCAAGATGCTCACGCTCGCGGAGAAGATAGACAAGGCCGTCCAGTTCATTCGCAAGAAGGGCGACTTCAAGGCGCAGATCGGCGTCGTCCTGGGGAGCGGCCTCGGGAACCTGTCGAGCCACATGGACGAGGTCGCCCGCATACCCTTCGGGAAGATCCCGCACTTCCCGAAGTCGGGCGTCGCCGGCCACGCGGGCGAGCTGGTGCTGGGCAAGATCGGGCGGAGGCGCGTCGCCCTCATGGACGGGCGCGTCCACTACTACGAGGGCTACACGATGCAGGAGGTGACCTTCCCGATCCGGGTGCTGCGGGCGCTCGGGGCGAAGAAGCTCATCCTGACCTGCGCCGCGGGCGGCATGAACCCGCTCTACGAGAAGGGCGACATCGTGGCGATCGTCGACCAGATCAACCTGACCGGCGACAACCCGCTGATCGGCCCCAACGACGAGAGCCTGGGGACGCGCTTCCCTGATATGTCCCAGCCGTACGACCGCGAGTACGTCAAGCTCGCGGAGGAGATCGCGCTCGACGAGAAGATCCAGCTCCGCAAGGGCGTCTTCGTGGGCGTCGCCGGCCCGAACCTGGAGACAGCGGCCGAGTACAGATTTCTCAGGCTGATAGGCGGCGACGTCGTCAGCATGTCGATGGTCGCCGAGAACATAGTGGCGATCCACGGGAAGATGCGCGTGGCGGGGCTGGCGGTCGTTACCGACATCTGCCTCCCGGACGCGCTCGAGCCCGCGAGTCACCGCGAGATACTGAAGGTAGCCAAGCAGACGGAGCCGAAGCTCACGCAGCTCGTCTTCCGTCTCATTAGCGAGATGTAACCGGCCACCCGCGCGGGCGGCCGGCGGCCGCCCGTGGGATGGCGCGCATCTCGCCGCAGTGCCCCCGGCCGGTCGCCGGGGGAGGGAAGAATGGCGTACAGAGAGTTCGACAAGTCGCAGACGCTTCCCCAGATAGAGGAGGAGGTCCTCAACTTCTGGGAGAAGCGGGACACGTTCATGAAGAGCGTCGCGCGACGCGCGGACGCTCCGAGATACGTATTCTACGAGGGCCCGCCCACGGCCAACGGCCACCCGGGCGCCCACCACGTCCTGGCGAGGACCATCAAGGACATCGTCTGCCGCTACAAGACGATGCGCGGGTTCCTCGTCGAGCGCAAGGCCGGGTGGGACACGCACGGCCTGCCCGTCGAGATCGAGGTCGAGAAGTCCCTCGCCATCGACGGCAAGGAGGACATCGAGGAGTACGGCATCGACGCCTTCACGAAGAGCTGTCGCGCCAGCGTCTTCAAGTACAAGGACGAGTGGGACAGGCTCACCCGGCGGATGGCGTACTGGATCGACCTCTCCGACCCCTACATCACCTGCACCAACGAGTACATAGAGTCGGTCTGGCACATCCTCAAGGGGATGTGGGACCGCGGCCTCATCTACAAGGGCCACAAGATCCTGCCCTACTGCCCGCGGTGCGGCACGCCGCTCTCGAGCCACGAGGTGGCGCAGGGCTACCGCGACGCCGAGGACCCGTCGGTCTTCGTGCGCATGCGGGCGAAGGACGAGCCCAAGACCTCCTACCTCGTCTGGACGACGACGCCCTGGACGCTCATCTCTAACGTCGCCCTCGCCGTCGCGCCCGACGAGACCTACGTGAAGGTGTCGACCGACGACGAGCTTCTGATCCTCGCCGAGGCGCGCCTCTCCGTTCTCAACGAGGACTACGAGGTCGTCGCCACCTACAAGGGCTCGGAGCTCGTGGGGCACGAGTACGAGCCGCTCTTCGACTTCGTCAGGACCGACAAGAAGGCGTGGTACGTGATCGGCGCGGACTTCGTGACGCTCGACGAGGGCACAGGGATCGTCCACACGGCGCCCGCGTTCGGCGAGGACGACTACCGCGTCGGCGTCGAGCACGATCTTCCGTTCATACAGCCGGTCGACGGGCAGGGGAGGTTCACCGCGGAGGTGGCGCCCTGGGCCGGCATGTTCATCAAGGACGCAGACCCCCTGATCGAGAAGGACCTCGAGAAGCGGGGCCTCATGTACGAGAGCGACACGCTCGTCCACACGTATCCCTTCTGCTGGCGCTGCGATTCACCCTTGGTTTACTACGCACGCGACTCGTGGTACCTGCGGACGACCGATTTCAAGGACGAGATGCTTGCGAACAACCGCGAGATCGACTGGCACCCGCGCGAGGTCGGCCTGAACCGCCTGGGCGACTGGCTTGAGAACAACGTCGACTGGGCGATCTCGCGCGACCGTTACTGGGGCACGCCCCTGAACGTCTGGATCTGCGAGGGCTGCGGACAGCGGACCTCGGTCGGGAGCATCAGGGAGCTCAAGGAGAAGAGCGTCGGCGAGCTCGACACGGCCGCTCTGGACCTGCACAAGCCCTGGATAGACGGCGTGCGGCTCAAGTGCGACGGATGCGGCGGCGAGATGCGCAGGACCCCGGAGGTCATAGACTGCTGGTTCGATACCGGGAGCATGCCGTACGCGCAGTGGCACTACCCGTTCGAGGGGGAGGAGGAGTTCGAAGCGCACTTCCCGGCCGACTTCATAGCCGAGGGCGTCGACCAGACGCGAGGCTGGTTCTATTCGCTTCTGGCCATCTCGACCATCGTATCCGGGCGGTCGTCGTTCAAGCGCTGCGTAGTGAACGACATGGTCCTGGACGCCGCCGGCAAGAAGATGAGCAAGTCGGTCGGAAACGTCGCCGACTCGTTCGAGGTCATGGCCACGCAGGGCGCCGACGCGCTCAGGTGGTACATGATGTCTACGAGCCCGCCGTGGGTGCCGACGAAGTTCGACGAAGAGGGCGTCAAGGACGTGGCGAGCAAGCTCTTCGACACGCTCCGGAACACGTACAGCTTCTTCTCGCTCTACGCGAACATCGACGGCTACGACCCGGCGAAGCACGTCGCCTCCGGCGACAGCCTGCGGGTCATCGACAGGTGGATACTCTCCAGGCTCCACTCGACGCTCCTGTCGGTCGAGGCCGACATGGAGAGCTACGACATAACGAAGGCGGTGCGGAAGCTCCAGTATTTCGTTCTGGAGGACGTTTCCAACTGGTACGTACGCCTCTCGCGCTCCCGTTTCTGGAAAGGCGAGATGGACGACGACAAGAAGGCCGCCTACTCGACGCTCCACGAGGTGCTGGAACGGTCTGTGCAAGCGATTGCGCCGTTCGCCCCGCTCCTCTCGGACGCCATCTACAGGAGGCTCGCGGAGGGCGGAGGCGACGGGTTCGAGGAGAGCGTGCACCTCTGCGACTATCCCGCGCCGGACGAAGCGGCGCTCGACCGTGATCTCGAGGCGGCCATGTCGCTCGCGCGCTCCATCGTCGTGCTGGGCCGCGCGGCCAGGCAGTCGTCGGGGCTCAAGGTGAGACAGCCGCTCGGCCGGCTTCTGGTCGCCGGCGTTCCGGAGGAGGAGCGCGGGCGCGCGGAGCGGCTGCGGGGGCTGGTGCTCTCCGAGCTGAACGTCAAGGAGCTGGAGTGGGCAGAGCCCGAGGCGCTCGCGGCGAAGAAGGCCGTGCCGGTCTTCCCTGCGCTCGGGCCGAAGCACGGCAAGGACGTGAACCAGGTCGCGGAGGCGATCCGCGCGCTTCCCGAGAGCGACGTCGAGGCGCTGGCCGCGGGGCGGAACGTCCGCGTCAGCGTTTCCGACACCGACGCTGTGATCGAGCCCTCGGACGTCAGGATCGACGTGGAGGCTCGCGAGGGGCTCGCCGTGCAGGCGGAGGGCGGGCTCACCGTGGCGCTGGATACGGAGTTGACGGACGAGCTCATGGACGAGGGGTTCGCCCGGGAGATGATAAACAAGGTGCAGTTCATGAGGAAGGAGGCCGGCTTCGAGGTGGTGGACAGGATACGCGTCTACTACGAGGCCGGCAGCAGGCTCACAGAGGCGGTCGAGCGATTCGCCGACAAGGTCAAGGCGGAGACGCTCGCCGAGAGCATTGCGGTCGGGCCGGAGAAGGGTGAGCTCGACAGGGTCTGGGACGTGAACGGAGAAGAGGCCAGGATCGCCGTCGAGCGCGTGAAGTGACGGCGGGGCGTCCGGCCGCTCTTTCCGGCGGGAGGACACACGTGAACAAGCGCCAGCTAAAGCACTTTGAGAAGAGGCTCATCGAGGAGCGCATCAAGCTCCTCAAGGAACTCGGCTACTTCGAGGACAAGATCTTCAACAACTCGCAGCGGGACGCGGCGGGCGATCTGTCCGCGTACTCAGTGCACATGGCCGATCAGGCGAGCGATGCGCAGGAGCGGGAGAAGGCGTACCACATGGCGTCGTCGGAGGGGAGGCTCCTGTACCACATCGACGAGGCGTTGATCCGCATCAAGGACCGCACCTACGGCAAGTGCGCGAGCTGCGGAAACAAGATTCGCAAGGAGCGTCTGGAGATCGTGCCGCACGCCAGGCTGTGTATCGAGTGCAAGAAAGCTGAGGAGAATGGAGCAGCCGAGGAGTCCTAGGCCGCCGAAACCAACCTCTCAGCCCCTCAGGCTCTTCGTGACCGCCTTCATCGTCGTCCTGGCAGATCAGGTCGTGAAGAAGGTGGTCACGAGCGTAATGGAGCTCGGCGAGACGGTCGACGTGCTGGGCACGGTCGCGCGTTTTACGAGGACGTCGAACACCGGCGCCGCCTTCGGCATGCTGAGGGGGCAGAGCCTCGTCTTCATCATCGTCTCCGCCGCAGCGTCGATCGCCATAGCGGCTTCCTACCGGCACATCGCCAGGTTGCGCGCGCTCGAGCAGGTCGCCTTCGGCCTCATCATGGGCGGCGCGCTCGGGAACCTCGTGGACAGGATCAGGCTCGGCGCGGTCGTAGACTTCATCAACATCGGGATAGGCGACCTGCGCTGGCCCTACTTCAACATAGCGGACAGCGCGATAACGATCGGCGTCGCCATGCTCGCGTTCCACATCCTCTTCCGGCCGCGGCCCGAGGGCGGTTCGGCGACCGGCGGCCGGGAGTCGCAGGGCTCCGCTGACGGTTCGGGCGACGCCCGGGCGGCGGACGGCGCCTCGACCGAGCCCGCGGGAGAAGACCGACG